>CAJAPL010000039.1 GCA_903943625.1 uncultured bacterium | reverse complement strand
ATATTAAAAGGAAAGTCAATTTAGATTAAAAATCGAAAATTATTTTTTCTTTGGCCTAGTTGTTTTTGAAAGAGATTCTATAGTTTCTATAAGAGCTTTGCGAACTTGATCTAGAGGAAGATTTTCTATGATTTCTTGCCACTTAGCTTCAAGGTCTTGAGATGTTGGTTCTAACTTAGCTTTTTTTTTAAAAATTTTTAGTGGAAGGGGCATGATTACAATATCGAGGGGATACTCTCTGAAATCTGCATTTAATAATTCTATTATTTCTTGCTTTGTTTTGGCTAAACTTTTTACGGGAAATAATTGGATTGTGTAAGCATTAGGACGATAATTGGGGCTTTTTAGAAACTCATCAGAATTGGGATCAACATGTATTCGCTCTCAAGTTTTTGGAGATCTAGAAAAATATCTATAGTCAGGATTGGATTTGTGTTTAGATTTTCTGGCTGGCGACATTTTGTAATAATATATGAAAACAAAATATGGTTTAATTAATTGTAAACTAATGCATAAAATTTGCAAATTTTTTGCTTTTTTAGGATTTCTGGTTAAAATTATAGGATGTAAAAGTGTAGCAACGTAGCAATGTAAAAACGAACAAATTCTACGTTTTAAATTTTAAATTCTGAATTGATGAACATCAATGTAAAAAAATTTATCTATGATAATATCACTCCTTATGATGGAGATGAATCTTTTCTAGTATGACCCAGTAAAAAGACTCAGAAGTTGTGGGATGAATGTAAAGAATTGTTAGAAAAAGAACATGATAATGGATGAGTACTAGATATAGATGAAAAAACCATATCAACAATCACTAGTCATCAAGCTTGATATATAGATAAAGATTTGGAAATAATATTTGGACTGCAAACTGATGCTCCACTCAAGAGAGCTATCAAACCTTTTTGATGATATAGGATAGTTGAAAAGGCTTGCGAAGAAAATGGCAAAAAATTGGATGAAAGTGTAAAAGAGATTTTTACTAAATATAGAAAATCTCACAACGATGGGATATTTGATGCATATACACCCAGTATGTTAATATATAGAAAAACATGAATACTGACCTGACTGCCTGATAATTATTCTAGATGAAGAATCATATGAGATTATAGAAGAATCGCATTGTATGGTATAGATAGTCTGATAGAAGCAAAAGAAGAGGATAAGAGGGCTACTACAAATCCTCCTGTGCTACGCACCACCCCTCCTTTTCCCTTCATTCTTCAGGACAAGCCAAAGGAGGACACTAGTGAGATAACGGAAGACGTGATAAGACTAAGAGAAGAGATAAGTGAACAAATCAAAGCATTGAATCAAATAAAAGAAATGGCGGCGATGTATGGATTCGATATTTCCAAGCCAGCAAAAAACTCAACTGAAGCGGTGCAACGAACATATTTTGCATTTCTGGCTGCGATCAAAGAACAAGATTGAGCGGCTATGAGTTTATGAAATGTTAGTAGTTTTTTGGATATATTTATCGAGAAAGATTTGAATGAATGAAAGTTAAATGAAGAACAAGCACAAGAATTGATTGATCAATTTGTGATTAAATTGAGGTTAGTTAGACAATTACGTATGTCAGATTACAATCAACTTTTTGCTTGAGATCCTACATGGACAACAGAATCAATATGAGGTATGTTGGATAACCCCGCTAAAGACGGGGCGGGTTGAAGGCATAAGGTGACCAAAACATCGTTTAGATTTTTACAGACACTATATAATTTATGAGCAGCTCCAGAACCAAATCTTACAATACTTTGGTCGGAAAAATTACCGATAAATTTTAAGAAATTTTGTACAAAAGTTTCTATAGATACATCTTCTCTACAATATGAAAATGATGACCTGATGAGAAAAATCTGATGTACAGACGACTATGGAATCGCTTGTTGTGTGTCGCAATTGGAGATATGAAAATGGATGCAATTTTTCTGAGCAAGATGTAATATTGCAAAAGCACTACTACTTGCAATCAATGAAGGTAAGGACGAAATGACATGACTACAAGTAATTGATGGGATTCCAAAACTTGAATGAGACTTTTTGGATGTAGAGCAAGTACGCGGGAATTATAAAAAAGTTTTGGAAAAACTTGCACAAGAATATGTAAGTACAATGAATATAATTCACTATATGCATGACAAATATTATTATGAGAAAGCTGAGATGGCGCTTATGGATTCCAATGTAAAAAGGTTGATGGCTTTTGGTGCGGCAGGACTAAGTGTTGTAGTAGATTCTATATCAGCAATCAAATATGCTAAAGTAAAAGTAATTAGAAACGAACAATGAATAAGTCAGTGATTTGAAATTGAATGAGACTTTCCCAAATATGGGAATGATAATGATAAGGTGGATCAGATTGCAATCGATGTTGTAAAATTTTTTATCGGAGAACTAAGAAAACATAAAATTTATCGTGATGCAGAGCCAACTCTTTCAATACTAACAATTACTTCCAATGTGGTTTATGGTCATAAAACATGAGCAACTCCTGATGGTAGGAAAGCTTGAGAACCATTTGCTCCAGGGGCGAATCCAATGCATGGAAGAGATACCAACGGAGCAATCGCATCACTAAACTCTGTAGCAAAAATATCTTATGAAGATGCAAGAGATTGAATATCAAATACTTTTTCAATTGTACCTATAACGTTGGGAATAAATAAAGACGAACAGATTGAAAATCTATCCACAATGCTGGACGGATATTTTGGAAAATGATGACATCATATGAATGTAAATGTTTTGAATAGAGAAACATTGCTAGATGCAATCGAGCATCCAGAGCTATATCCACAGTT
>CAJAPL010000038.1 GCA_903943625.1 uncultured bacterium | reverse complement strand
TTGAACCGGTTGAAATGGTGACCAATTTATTCTAGCTTTAACTTCTAGTAACAGCTACTCTACTGACATAAGTACCACTATGACTATTGCAGGAGTATTTGATATATTTTCCATTACTACAAAAGATGCTCCTGATTCTACGCCACCAACAGTTTCTACGGCATATATATATAATTGAACCACATGAAATAATTTAGATACATTATATTATAAATGAACTGTGGGTATCAAAGCTGATGTAAGTGATAATGTATGAGTATCTTGATCTACATGTGAATATACTCTTAATAATGTTACAAATCGATATTCTGCAAATTATAATTGAAGTGCTTGTTATAAGACTGGTATAGTGTGATGATCAGATTTGAATATTAATTTCCGTGTAAAAGATATTTATGATAATCAATGAACATGAACAGCTAGCAATTATATTTATGATATAGTGCCTCCGCTATGATTGTGATCTTGAGATTATTTACGAGCAGTAAGATGATGAGGGACTGGTTATGATGAGCCGAAATCTATAGCAATAGATAATAGCTGAAATACTTATGTAGCAGGGCATTTTGCATGAACAGCCAGCTTTTGAACACATATATTGACAACTCTTGGTTGACAAGATGCATTCATCGCAAAAATATCACCTTCTTGAGAATATTTATGGGCAAAAAAATGATGATGAGGGCTATCTTGATTAGCTGATGCTGAATCCGTTGCAGTAGATAGTTTATGAAATAGTTATATAGTATGACGATTTAGTAATATAGCACAATTTGGCTCAATAGTCTTGAATAGTAGCGGAAACTATGATACTTTTATTGCGAAAATATCTTCTACATGAGAATATCTACGAGCAAAGAAATGATGAGGTTGGGGCGTCGATCGAGCCAAATGAATTGTTGTAGATAGCTGATGAAATAGCTATATGGTAGGATACTATAACTGAACAGCCACATTTGGATCTCTACCACCTGTGACAACTATCGGGTCAAATGAAACATTTATCACGAAAACATCTCCATCTTGACAATATTTGTGGGTAATGACATGATGAAGTATGGCTAGTTCGATAACATTAGATGATTTGTGAAATATTTTTATAGCAGGCCAGTTTGGTTTTAATGCCTACCTTCCTTTGATATGATTAACTGTAAATTTTTGATCGATAACACTAGTAAATAGTTGAAATGGGGATACTTTTATCGCAAAAATATCACCTTCTTGAGAATATCTACGAGCACAGAAATGATGATGATCTGGTTATGATTTACCCAATTGAGTTACAGTTGATAATCAATGAAATAGTTATATAGTCGGTGACTTTCAATGAACGGGCGTATTCTGATCTACAACGCTGATAAGTACTGCTTCATTTAATTCCTTTGTCGCAAAATTATCTCCTTCTTGAGAATATTTACGAGCAAAGAAATGACCAGATGAAGCTTTTTGAGTAACTGTAGATGATTGGTGAAATAGTTATATGGTAGGATATTATAACTGAACTGTAGCTTTTTGATCAACAACATTGACGACAAATGGATCTTCTGACGCCTTTATAGCAAAATTATCTTCTACTTGATTATATTTACGAGCAAAAAAATGATGATGAGCCGGTCCTGAACAGGCTATTTGAGTAACTGTAGATCACTTATGAAATACTTATATGGTCGGTTATTTACAATGATTGACTGGAGCCTTTGGAACTACTTTATTATCAAATAGTGGTGCCCGCGATGTCTTTATTGCAAAAATATGAACAGTCCCATTAGTAATTAATAGTGATTCAGGTACTACTAACTCAGTAAATGTAACTTTGAATATCACTTGCACTATAGATGAGGGTATATGATGAGTGGAGATTGCTTATGGGAATAACTCTTCCCCTACAAACCGGACATGATGTACATCTACAAAGCCACGAAACTTAATAGCTTGAGATTGAACTAAAACAGTATACATGGCGATTAGAGACGCATTCTGAAATATTATTGGTGATTATACAGATACAATTGTATTAAGTACAGTACAAACTGATTATACGCTGCCAGTAGTATGAGCGTCATACATATATAACTGAACTTCATGAAATAATTGATCTACATTATATTACAAATGAACTGTAGACATCAAGACCGATGTAAGTGATAATTTATGAATATCTTGATCAACATGTGAATATACTCTTAATAATGGTACAAATCGATATTCAGCTAGTTACAATTGAAGTGCTTGTTATAAGACAGGTATAGCGTGATGATCAGATTTAAACATTAATTTCCGTGTAAAAGATACATCGAATAATTTATGAACATGAACAGCTAGAAATTATGTTTATGATATTCTATGACCAAGCCAAGTTACACTATCGTCACCTAGTAGTTGAGCGCGACTAAATACTTGAACAACAAATCTAACACGAGGCACGACTACTGATTGATGAATAGGATTAAGTGGATATTTTTATCAAGTATCGACTGATATTAACTTTGGGGAAATGATAAGATCAGGAAGCATATTAACAACTTGAACTGTAATTAATTGATTGAGCAATAATACTCATTATCGAAGAGTTTATGCTTTTGATAAATTTAATAATACGTGAACTTGGAGTAATATTTTCAATTTCACAATAGATACTACACCACCGACGATAACCATATACAATCCAAACCCCAATCCTGAGCAATCAAAAACTATAAGTTGATCAACAAACGAATGAACACTTTATCAAAGTATAACAAATTGAGATGTATGTAATTGAACATTAAGTTTCTCTGCTTACCAAATTACGACCTTTACTAGCGAGTCTGACAATGGTAAAAAGGTTTGTTACAAGGCAGTTGATTGAGCCTGAAATATTAGTTATAGTTTATCAAACACAATACAATGAATAGATAGAACTAATCCGACAATAACTATTGTTTCTCCTAGCGCAAATGTATGAATAACATGAGTATTGCTTTCAATCAATACGAATGAAAGCGCTGAATGTAGGTATAGTACAAGTATTTGAACAACATTCAATAGTATGACTTTATTGAACTGAATCTGAACTTCACACACATGAAATTATACGGCAAACGAATGAGTGAATAATATTTACTTCAAATGTAAGGATGTTGCTTGAAATATAACTCTCGACACACAACATACATTTACAGTAGATTCATTTAATCCTGTTGCACAATTTGTTATTGGTACTTTACCAAATGCTATTACAAATAGCAATGTTGTAAGTATTTCTATAACGTGAACAAACCTAAGTGCTTACAAATATGAATTAGTAACTTGAAGTTCTTGTGCTGAAGCAAACTTTGGTTGAGCTACTGGAAGTTTAATCACCCCAATAACTCAATGACCAAGCACAAGTGATCAGACTTATTCTTATTGTATAATATGATACAATAGCTTAGAATGACGAAACTTGACATGAAATAAATATACATTTATCTACGATAATACAGCACCTGCAATCACAGTAAATGATTGAGTAAATGCTAATCGAAACACTTGAGATAACATAAATCTAAATGTAAATTATAATCTGGCTTGAGTGTCGTGAACAAAATATGTTGAAATAAATAATTCAACTTGTAATGCTGGCGTGGATTTTTCATCAGCTACAAATTATACTCCTTGAACAAACATTTCTATAAGTGATGAAAATCATAATAGCAAATATTTATGTTTCAAATCTAGCGATCTTGCTTGAAATGTAACTTACACATGAGTGTGACCAATAAAGATTGATATATCTGCACCTGTAAGTTCTATATCTGACACTTCAACAAATTGGAGAAACACAAATATCCCATTCTCCCTTAACTGTAATGACTCACTAGTATGATGTCAGAATACTTATTATAAAGAAACTATTTGAGATGTTTCTTGTACTGCATGAAATTATTCATTATATTCTTGAGACCTAACAATAAACGCAAATAATTGAGAAACTTTAACTAAATCTGTATGCTACTATTCAGTTGATACTTTATGAAACAACGAAACATACAAGAAACAATTGTATAAAATAGATAA
>CAJAPL010000037.1 GCA_903943625.1 uncultured bacterium | reverse complement strand
CAGTCTTCTGGATTCCAACAAGATCTCAAATGAGAATCTGATTTTGAATGAATAGGTGCCTATGTAATGAAAAAAGACTACTATGTTATGATAGAAGAAGTGCTCAAGGACTCACCGGCTTTTAAGGCCTGATTAAAACCACTTGATCGTATTGTTATGATTGGCTCATGATATACAGAGAAAATGACTGTTGATGAAGCTGTTTCCAAAATCAGATGACCAAAATGAACCAAAGTTTGATTGATGATAGAGAGATATGATAGAGATTGAAAAAGAGAAATCTTGGAGAGAGAGGTAATGAGAGATAAGCTAGTTGTCCCTTCTGTTGTAAGTAAAGTATTTGAAAAAGACTGATATAAACTTTGATATCTGGAGATATATATGGTAGGAGAGGAGACTGAAAATCTTTTTGAGAGGGAAATTATAAATTTAACAACTCAAAATGTTGAGTGAATAATATTGGATCTTAGATGAAACGGGGGATGATTTTTGCCCATTGCGGTAGAAATTGCCTCACATTTTATTCCATCTTGAAAACTTATAGTAACAGCAAAATATAAAAACTTTGGAGATGAGAGTTATTATTCTAAATGATATGAAGATTTACAATCTTTACCATCTGTTGTCCTTGTGGATGGCATGACAGCTTCTGCTTGAGAAATTATAGCAATGGCGCTACAAGAACAGAGATGAGTGCAGCTTATATGAATTCAAACTTTTGGTAAATGATCTATACAGACTATGAAAGATTTTATTGATTGAGCTACTTTAAAATATACTATATGAAAACGGTATTCCCCAGAGGGAAAGAATATAGATAAAGTCTGAGTGACGCCAAATGTTGTTATAGAATTTGATGTGACAAAATATCAAAAAGATAATTTGGATAATCAACTAGAGGAGGCTAAAGATATCTTAGCAAAACAAATATCTATTGGTAAATAATACAATATTTATAATTTAAGATTCCCCGATGACAGTAATTGTAAAAATCAATGATGCAACTGGTACCCTTATATGAGAGTTCAACTGAGAGGATAATATAAGTCTGGCTAAAATGGCAAAAAAAAACAATATAGAAATACCAGTATCTTGTGGCATGTGAGCTTGCTATGCCTGTGCGTGTAAGATAATTAGCGGAGCCGAATTTATAGATATCGGTAAAATATCAGTCCCCCTTGTAGATTTATCGCTTGATGAGAAGTGAAATTATCAAGATGTTTTGACGTGCGTCGGATGAATAAAATCAGATTTTTTGAAAGATCAATGAGTGCATGAAATTGTAATTCAAAAGATGATGTAAGCGTGTTTCGATGTTTAGTTGATGTGATGAAAAATTTATTGTTTAGATGTTAATAAAATATAATGTTGGACTTTGATGAAAAGTTTATAAAAGAACTTAAAAAACAAGACCACAACGCGTTTAATACTTTCTATATCAAAACTGTAGATACCTTTTCTCGTTATATAAACTCCAATTATTATTTTGATAAAGAAGATATAGAGGATATGATTTCAGATTTTTATGTCAAAGTCCGGGATGCTGTAAAAAAATATGATGAAAAACTGTCTTTCCCCGCCTATATTTGGACAATACTAAAAAACGTAATTAAAGATTTTTTGAAAAAAAATAATGACCTTTCTTTTTCGAGTCTAGATAAAGACGATTCCTCAGACTCTTTTTCTGAACAAATAGCTGACGAAACTGATTTGACTCTAATGCTGGAACAAAGTTTTAAGTTTGAGCAGATAGAAAATGCAATAAAGAAGTTGGATGATCTGAGTAAAGATATAATATATCTCAAATTTATCGAAGAAAAAAACAAT
>CAJAPL010000036.1 GCA_903943625.1 uncultured bacterium | reverse complement strand
TTGCTTCTAAAGTCCCCCTGGCCGCTCACCAAATATATCATTCAAGACGCAACGTTTTTTCTATTTCAGTTTGTAATTTCCCTGCTTCATCTATAACAGGGTCTTTATCAGGATTTAGTTGTGCGACAGCATCTTTTTGTTCTCGTAGAGATCCCCCGTCGCTTCATTTTATATTATTTACATGTGCAACAAACTTATCCTTACTAGTCCCATCTTTTATTCATACAAATGTTAATGCTTTTTGCCACATAGATCAATCTACATCAGGAGCTAAACTAGCAAGTGTAGAAAATAGTCATCAGCTAATAACTTCATCTGTCGTAGTATCTGGTCAATTTTTAGTCTTTATTTTTATATCTCAAGTTCGTCAATTTGAAGTGAATGGATTAGCCGAAGCTCATTTTCATTTATACCTAAACTTCATGTAATTAAGTATGTTTGCAACATGCACCAATTGTTTATAATCAGAAAATTTAAGATCAAATCAATCAATTCTTAAATCTGCTTTATTTATTTTTGTTCATAATCAGTAAGATTTAATCTCCTGATTAGTTGCATCATATTCTAGTTTTCATCTCTGAGCGTTTATTTTTTCATCTTCACTAATATTTCATAATTCTCATTCTACCAAAGTTAGAGCTTCTTCAATAGTTACTTTGTTTTTTTCTTTACCAAACAAACCGCCAATCCAATCTTTTATGTTACGTCGATTACTTACCAACAATACTCATCAACCGATTCAGGCTCACCGAAGCAAAGCCTTTTTCCATCGTGAAGTTTTCTGAGGTTCAGAAGGGACCGTATTAGGAACCTCATTATTGGTTGTAGTATTTGTAGTATTTTTATTTTTTCATCGACCAAAAAACTTTCTAATTCACCAAACAGCCAAACTAACAGCACCAACTCAAGCAGCTACACGCAATATATTGGATCAAGTATGCTCTTTCCACTCTTCCTTACTAGTTACCCCCTCTCGTTGTCTTCTAAACCATCATTTTTCTTTTTTATTGTCAGGAGTTTTTATATCATTTTCCAAAGTGGATATATCAGAAGATACACTATCAAGGACAAGAAGATTCTCTTCGAGTTTTTTTGCGTCTTGTAGACTAGTAGCATCTCACACAGCTTTTAGTTCATTTAATTTTTTATTTATTTCCTCTCTTGTTTTGGTTATTTTCTCTTTGGCTTCCTCAGTTTTTTTATTTTTTTGTTCTACAGAAGTCTCTTTCTTTAGCTCGTCCAAAGAAAGTTTAATTTCATTTATTTTTTGGTCAAATACTTCAATGTTTGACATCTACAAACTAAAGGAATAAAATCTAAGCTTTTTTTTCTTTTTTATTGTTATCCATATGCTTATGAAGAGCTTCCAAAAAGTCTTTATTCCTCAATTCTATTTTCGCTATATCGCTTGGAGCAACTCATTTTGCAATAGCTTCTTGTTTTAATTTTTCAAAATGTTTTTCAAAAATCTTAGCAGATCGTTTATTCGCCTTGAAAAAATAATCGGCAATATCTCATAACAAAGGTATAGCTCAAACTAAAATATCTGCAGATTGATATCACACGATTTTCAACATATCTCCAAATTTTAGTCACATTCTTTTTCATTCCACAAGAAGATAGGTAGTTGCGAGTAAACTTACTCCAGCATCTCCTAGCTCAGGTATTAAAGAAACTATAGGGTCTATACCATAAGTATCCATAACCTTTCAAAACAATTTTACACGTTCTTTTGTAGATTGAGATTTTGCAAGTTTCTTCAAGATTTCTTTTTGCTCAACATTTTTCTCTACAATATCTTTTCATTGTTTTTCATCAAATTCTTGTGACATAGTTTCATATTTAAAAAACTAAAGCATAATAAATTATACTCCTTAATAAACAATTTGTCAAATTTCTTCTATATAATACCCGCTAATATTTCAAAAAACTGATCAATATCTTTTTTATCATTATATACATATAAGCTCATCCTACAAGTTCAGTTCTTACCTAGGAACTTATGTAAAGGGTAAGCACAATGACCACCACAACGTACACATATATTTTTTTCAGCAAAAGTTTCTCATATCGTATTCTGATTTTTATTTGAAGGGACATTAAAAGAAAACACCCCTATCCTATTTTCTGAGGAAGATGGTCATATAAGATCTATTTTGCTTCCCAAAGATTTAAATTTCTCTAAAGAATAATCTATAAGCTCAAGCTCAT
Organism: uncultured bacterium; assembly: GCA_903943625.1. Taxonomy (GTDB): domain Bacteria; phylum Patescibacteriota; class Gracilibacteria; order Absconditabacterales; family Absconditicoccaceae; genus UBA6263. The sequence goes on along the minus strand of CAJAPL010000036.1, from coordinate 255 downwards.
TTTCACGCACAAATTGCATTCATCATATAGAATTTATGTACTCTATAGCCTTTAGTAGACTGACCGCTCATATAATATTTGGAGTTCCCGATTCAAATTTATCATTTGTAGAAAAAAATTCGTAAGAATTTTGGGAGACATCCTGCACAGTGCCTCATCATCCAAACATAGGCATAAGTTTTTTTATCCATTCGAGTTTAAGATAAACAGCTCATATACCGGTATAAGCCATCATTTTATGTCATGTAAATATAA
>CAJAPL010000035.1 GCA_903943625.1 uncultured bacterium | reverse complement strand
TACATGGTAGATATCAAGCCGACAAAAAAGATATCATATGATCGAAACAAAATCAAGAAAGGCTGACTATATTACTATCTGTTAATTAATAGAGTCTATGTCTTCCCCTTCTTCTTAGCTCTGTATCTTATCTATCTCCTCATCAAGCAAACCCACGTCTACAATCTAAATAACAATATCTTCTACCTGATTCTCAACGAGAACTTTTTACTAGCAATAGTTATCATCTCTGGGATTTTGACGATCCGACACGAATGAGCAGATAAGAAATACCAAAAAAAATCCACCTCCCTATGGTCTACCTATCTCCATATAGGACTATCAATAATCCTTAGTCTACTGGGTGTATATATTATACTATGACAAGTAGTCATACTGGGTTGGATAGGATATGTCATCAGCGGAATTGCCGGGATTCTCATCTTTCTAATATGAATCCTAATAATCGAGGAAGATGATGAAGAAGTAAATAACAAACTATAATTCTTTATATCTTAGATGTAATAAATGACTAAGTTAATCATCGTCAATATACCTGCTTATAATGAAGCAGAGAATATAGAAAAAGTTATCAAACTCATCCCTAGAAGGATAAACGACTACGAAGTAAAAATCCAAGTGATTGATGATTGATCACAAGACACTACTTCACAAGTTGCAAAATCAGCGTGAGCTGATTATGTAATCAGACATCCATACAATCAATGAGTATGAGTTGCCTTTAGAACATGAGTAGAAAACTTTTTAGAAATCTGATGAGATATCTTAGTCAATATAGATGGCGATTGACAATTTGATCCCAACGATATCCCTGAACTTATTGAACCTCTAATCAAATGAATCGCTGACATCTCTATAGCTTCTAGATTTGATAAACACAAGGCAGATAATATCCCATGGATAAAAGAGAGAGGGAACAGAGCCATTGCTTGGATAGTAGGTAAATTATTGAGATACAAGATACAAGATTTAACCTGTGGGTTTAGAGCATACAATAAAAAAAGCTTGATGAAATTAAATCTACTGCATATGTTTACCTATACACAAGAGGTAATCATCGATGCGATAGGTAAGAAGCTAAAAATTATCTGGATACCAGTCAAAGTAAAATATTTCGCAGATAGAAAATCCAGAGTAACTGGGTCAATACGAGCATATGTAAAAAAATCTCTTATGATTATTTTTAGGACAGTAAGAGATGTTAAACCACTAGTATTTTTCTGATTACCAGGACTAGTTTCATTTATTATAGGCGCTTTATTTTTACTAACGTTTCTTGTATTGTATTTGTTATCATTTAGGACTACGCCATATAAGATGTATCTTTACGTATGATCTATTACTTTGTTATTTGGGTTGTTATTGCTTATATTTGCTTCGATAGCAGACATGATCAAATCGCAGAGAAGAATCGCCGAAGAGAATTTGGAGATGATGAAAAAGATGAGATATGATAAGTAAATTTTATTTATGAATAATCGGATGAATAATATATTTATTATAATAGGGACAAAGGCCCAAATGATTAAAATGGCACCTATAATGAAATCATTGCAAGACAGGGGCTTATATTATACATATGTAATAACATGACAGCACAAAGAAACAATGGATAAAATAGAAGAAAACTTTGGGATAAAAAAACCCGATGTGGTTCTTTATTCCTGAAAAGACATTACATGACTTGCTCAAATGTTTTTTCGGGTTATAAGAATTTTATGGAAAACCTTATTTAATAGGAAACAAATATTTTGAAATTCTAAAAAATGAATAGTATTAGTACATGGAGATACATTTTCTACACTTTTAGGAGCGTTGATGTGAAAGCTTTCTGGGCATAAGGTTGCTCACATTGAATCTTGATTAAGATCATTTAATATCTTCCATCCATTCCCCGAAGAAATAACTAGATTAATAACATTTAGATTATCAGATTATTATTTTTGCCCATGAAATTGGGCGCTAAATAATCTAAGAAAATATAAATGAAAAAAGATAAATACAGAGTATAATACTTTATATGATGCACTTCACTTAGCAATTAAAAATGAAAAAAATGTAATGGTTGATATGCCAGATGAAAAATATTGTATTTTCTCTACTCACAGATTTGAAAATATTTTTAAAAAAGATCAATTCGAATTTATTTTA
>CAJAPL010000034.1 GCA_903943625.1 uncultured bacterium | reverse complement strand
ATGAGGAAAAAAATTAAACAAGATACTAACCTTTAAATCCTTGGATTATGGAAACTGGAACTTCGATTGAACAGATTGCGCTTGATAAGTATGCTTTTAATCTTGGGTGGAGGACACTCATGAGAAGAGCTAGGATAGCTGGCATTATTTCTGGTACGTTGTTTGCTATCGGTTTCATTGTTGTGATTTGTGTTTTGAAACCAATGACCTTGCCTATTATTGTTGTTTTATTCTGTTTGTCTATTGTAACTGGTTTCCCCGTTGGTTGTATTGTATTAGTACTTTACATGTGGGGATACAGCAACCGTTTTGTAGGCAAAGAGGCGAAAGCTAAAATTATTTCTTTGTTATCTGATGAAGATAAGAAGAAGATAGTGGCTGACTATTAGGTAGGCTGGTTAATTGGGATAGCTATTATAAGACCGTGATTGTTTTAATTCACGGTTTTTTTAAATTAATTTTTATGAGAATTTAAATTTGGGGCTTTCCCCACCCCAAACCCCAGGACATACTTTTTGGCATTGCCCCAAAAAGTATGGAAAAAACTCTAGAAAAATCATACGCAGGCTGATTTTTCTATCTTGCTACTATACGGTCTTTGTAGCTTTAAATTTAATAAGGAGATATTGCTATGAGATTTTTTGTTTTAGTGGAATTTGTTTGTTATTTGTTTAATATATTTTTTGAATTTATATTTTTAGTTATTATGAAAAATAAATTACTGAATCTATACTATCGTTTACTTGGCTTATTGGCTAGTAGATATTTACGTAAGCATAAAGCATATATTATATGAATCAATTGAAGCGTAGGTAAGACCTCTTGTCGTATGATTATTGCTCAAACATTACAAAAATTTTTAACTTGAAAAACAGTATATACATCAAGTAAAAACTTTAATTGAGAACTAGGATTGTCTTTGTCGGTATTCCAGATAGAAAAATGGGATCCAAATATTTTTTGTTTGATTAAAACATTATTTAAATCAGTTTTTAAATTATTTTTTTGAAGAAAGCCGTATGATATTATTATCTTGGAATATGGTATAGATAGACCTTTGGAAATGGAATTTCTTATAAAAATAGCAAAGCCACATATAGGTGTATTTACCGCTATTGATGCTGTCCACAGTGAACAATTTGGTAATCCTGCAGAGATTGCAAAGGAGGAAGTGAAGATGATCAAAAACACTCTGGAAATAGCTTTTCTAAATGAGAGTGACATGTATGCAATGAACCTAAAGAATAATATAAAAATTGATGGCTTCGTTTATCAGACGCAATGAAGTGAATCAAGTGCTGATATAAAAATTATAAGTTCAAAATTCAATTTTGTGGATTGAAAAATAATTTCAGATGTCGATTTGGATCTAAAATGATATAAATATGCCGTCCAAACAAATCTGATGTGAAAACCAAATTATGGATATATCTGAGTATCTCTTATGATCTTGGATATATTAAACTATAAATTCAAAACAAATCCTCAGTCTGCTTCGCAGCCAGCTCCTTTAAAAAAGGAGCACAATCTAGAATTGGATTATAAATTGCAACCGGGAAGATTTAGTGTATTTGAGTGAATAGAAAATAGTATTATATTTGATTCT
>CAJAPL010000033.1 GCA_903943625.1 uncultured bacterium | reverse complement strand
TGCTTCATGATTTTTCACCAATTCGACTCTGTTTAGGGCACTCAAATGGTGTTCTTTACTTCACCTTCCAAAATATATTTCTTTGATTACGTCGCTGTCTTTTATTTCTTGATAGGTTCATTCCAAAACTATTTTGCCTTCATCCATGACCATGATTTGATCTACAAATTGTCATAGAAATTCAAAATCATGTTCCACGATGATAACGGTTTTTCAAGTTTGGATTATTTTATTTAATAATTCTATAACTTTTCATTTGAGCTTTGGAGAAACTCATGCTGTAGGTTCATCAAGCAAAAATAGTTTTGTATCTTGTAGGTATAGCCTGGCTATTTCAAGAAGTCTCATCTGTCATCATGATAGGTTTCCAGCGAGTTCATTTTTCTTGCCATATAAATCTAACTCATGCAAAACAGCATCAATCTGATCTTTTTTTTCTTTGGGAATAAAACTTGGTGGTAGAAATTTATATTTTCGATTGAGATTATTTACAAAGGCTAAAGCTAAATTTTCGAATAAAGTCAGATTTTTAAATATACCAAAAGATTGGAAAACTCTACCGATTCACATCTGTCATCTGCTTTCTACGGATAAGTGTGTGATATGTTTATCATCAAAAATCACACTTCCATGAGTGGCTGTATAGAATCAGTTGATTACGTTTAGTAGTGATGTTTTTCCACATCAGTTTGGTCCGACGAGTCAAATTGCTTGTCATTGCCTAGCTGTCATATCGATTCAATTTAGGATATGATTCCCTCAAATTGATCGTTGAATGTTTTGTAGAGTTAGCATTTTTTTTATTATTTTAAATATTAAATTATAAGTTTGGGATATTTAATGTATGTGGGGGTCTTTTTTCAGGATTGTATCATAATATTGGACGGACGGGTGCATAATTTCAGAAGTTTGATTCACTCAAGTAATCCCATTCATTAAATAGTCAACCAAATCCAAGCGGTCAATTCACTTGAGGATTGAATATGTAATGAATCATTTTGGAATCTTTTGAAAGTAAAGTTAAAAATGCCATATCAGTAACTAGCAATTCTCATCTTTTATTTAAATATCATGGCTTTTTGTGTCAAAGAATAATTCAAAGGATATTTAAAGCTTGTCATGGTTCGTGTTCTTTTCAAATTAATGACCCATTAAATAATCTTTTAAAATCATTTTCCATAAAAGCCATTTTATTTTGTTGCTTTAGAGTCTTCATCATCCCCTTTGCATTATAATGTCGTTCTTGGGTTTCTTCATTGAAAATCCCTTTTCATCAAGATAAATTGTTCCTATCAAAGAGTATCCCATCTATTTCTATTGAGTCTGGATGGTAAACGATTTTGTTTAGATTAACTATATTTTCAGGCGTGGCTAATTGTTGTCTTTTCAAAATATCAAGAGCTTGTTTAATGTTTTCGGTATCCAGATCTGTCATATTTGGTCTTTCTAAAACAAGACCGATTTCTATGCTTTTAATTGCCTCAAAAATATTTGACTTGTATAGATCAGGTAGCCACTTAAGGAACTCCTTTGTTCATTCTATAGTTTCAAGTTGCCCTGTCGTTTCTATCATTGTGTGTTAGAATAAATATAAATTAATTATTATCTGGGAATAATTCTTTCAATGCTTGTTTCGCTACCTCTTCTGGATCTCATTCGCTATTTGTTACTATGAGGCGATATTGGTCGGTGAATTCGTCAATTATCTTTACCACCTTTTTTAGGTTCTGTATTTCTGTTGTATATCTTGTCTTTAAAGTTTTTATCTTTTGTTCTCTGCTGGGATCGACGTAAGATTTT
>CAJAPL010000032.1 GCA_903943625.1 uncultured bacterium | reverse complement strand
TCTTGGTAGTAGCCATCGCTGCCATTTATGGCACTGTCCATTTCAAAGGAGTTGCGGACGTGCGGAAGCTCGATAATGATACGCTGACTGCGCAATATGCGCTTTGTGACAGCGTGTCGAAACAGTCTGTTGTCAAAATTGCTGAGCTTCAAAAGACTGTCAGTGATGGTGTTAGCAAGGAAAATGCTCGCCAGGAGGTTTCTGAGTTTCTGAATAATATGCTTCTCCCCGCTAATATCGTTGGGACGGGCTGGAATGTGCCAAAAATCAGAAATCTTGCTTATTATTTGCCGAGTAGTGGCAACATTACTTTCAATAACCGCATACAGACGGATGTTGCTGCTTATTTCGGGCCTAATTATGCCAAGATTAAGCAGGCGTTTATGACTGCTCCTGGTCTTTGGCTTGTCGCTTTCAGAGCATCGAAGGCTCCCATTACATGGATGAAGAATCACGTTTTTAACTCTTTGTCCATTGATGAGGATCTGTTGCCTTATTTGCAGATGCAGGATGAGAAAAAGTATTGGCCTCGGTTTAATGCCTTTTTTGTCCAGCATACGACGACGGCCCCGGTGGACTATCTCTATGAACATCCAAAATGGGAAGAATTCCAGAAGGGTTTTTATACCCAGTTTCCTGATTCTTTTGACGGTGAAGAAGACCGGGATGTCCTCATCCAAGCCTACCGTAATTGGAGGACTGCCAAGTTAATGCCCCCGCCCGCAAGGGCAATCCTCGTTACTATCATCAAGGAATACAACGCAATCCCTGCTGATTAACAAGGTAACACAAGCTTTTTTACACGTTGCCATCCCGTTTTGGGATGGCAATGTCTGTTATAGAAAAAAGTTTATTAATGGTTTATAGCTTATTTATATCTATTGACATTTGTTTGTAAATCAGTATAAGAAAGGTACAAAAATCAAAAAAAGATAAATAACCGAAAAATTAACAAAAATTAAGACAAAATTAAATTCTGAAAGTTATGGAAAACAAGAAAAGTTTTAAACTCACATGGTTTTGGCCCTTGGTGGCTGTTTTGGGGATAGTAATGGCTATCGCAGGCTGGAAATGGTACTCAGCTTCATCATCGACTTCAGCTTTGAAATCGTATAAGCATGAGACAGATTCTTTGCGTAATGCAATGATCGACAGTTATCAGCAGAGGCTTTATAACGCCAAAGTTGAGATGGCCGAGACGGTCAAAAAAGCTGTAGATTCTGCTGATGCTGCCAATAACGAAATGCTGGAGGAGATGGACTACATTGATGCTGACTATTCGACACTTCAGCTTCCGCCAACTTGGCTTGGTACATGCAACCCGAAACTTTTGTATGAATTTTCCACCTATACTACTGGAGATGTTGATTGGTGGATGATCCGAAACCGCATTTCTTCTTACTTTGGCGAGGCTCGCTACCTGCAAATAAAGCCCATCCTCAATTCATCTGCTGGGATGTTACTTGGAGTTATGAACAACCCCAAAAACAAGGCCAGTCTTGCTTCTTTGAAGAAGAGAGTCTTTAATGGCAATAAGATATCGGAGGATATCATTCCGTATCTCCAGGGGACGGCCAATAAAAAATACAATGCTGTATTTTTGAGTTTCTTCAATGACCACTCGAAGAAGCCCAATGCAGAAGGTGGTATTACCGGCTGTCAGGGTTGGCCATCTTTCAAGGAAAGGTTTTTCAAGGCTTTCCCTACTGATTTCGGTGGCCCGGACGGAGATGGTGCAGAAGGCAAGCTCAAAGAGGAGTATCAGATGTGGCGGTCTATCCATGTGTTGCCACCGGCGACCAGGACAATTGCTGTGCAGTTGATCAAGGCTTACAATGCATTGCAGTGATAGCTGATCACACACGGATTTTTTTACACGTTGCCATCCCGTTTTGGGGTGGCAATGTCTGTTATAGAAAAAAATTATTAATCAGATTTTTTTAAAAGTTTTATCTAAAAAACAATATGTAAAAAAAGTACCTTTTTTTTTGACAGATAGAAAAAAATTAGTATAATTAATACTACCAATGAAGAAATCGGATCTACTGCCCATACAATATACTAGTTGATTATTGGTATATTATATAGGAAGGAGGTCATGTACAGATGCGTTGTTAACCTAAACCATTAACAATTACTATTGAGGATGCTATCTACATAATTCTTGTGCTCAAACGTTATCTTAGTGCTACTAGCCGCACTGCGGTAATTACAACACTACCATGTATGTTCTTAGTTCTATATTGCTAGTTTAAACGCTTCTTTGGTGGGATTTCTTAGTTTGTTATTGTAGACTTGTCTATAATAGTTCTCTTAGTTATTTGTTGTCTGCTATCTGGTCTTTCTTCCTTTAAAAACTATCACCTTCACTGGTGATATTTTTTGTTTTTAAAATTTTACTAGCTTTATTTCCTATTGATTATCACTGAATTAATTGATACAAATGCAGTATATATCTTTATTGTTTATTTATAATAATGCTCGTTAGCAAAGCTGTTTTTGTAAAGAGTGCATCAAAATTTGAAGAATGTCCTGTGTCTGATTTGCCTGAATTTGCTATGATAGGAAGATCAAATGTAGGGAAATCGTCGCTCATAAATACGCTTGTAAATAATAGTACGCTCTCCAAAACATCAGTCAAACCTGGGAAAACAAAACTGATAAATTTTTTTAATATCGACAATTCTTGGTCATTAGTCGATTTGCCTGGATATGGATATGCAAAATCATGAAAGGCAGATAGGGCATATCGGATAGATACGACTCATGATTATTTCCTCAAGAGATCGTCATTGAAAAGAGTGTTTGTCCTTGTGGATGGCAGTATATTACCACAAAAAATTGATATTGATTTTATTTATAGCTTGAGCGAAGAAAATATTCCATTTGATATAGTGATGACCAAGATAGATAAAACAACCCAAAAAAGTCTGGGTTTACATAAACGTTTATTGGAAGAAAATATAAAAACTTTTGTCGCGAATGTGCCAAAAATATTTTCTGTATCAAATGTTTCCAAAAGATGAAAAGATGAATTGTTGGATTATATTCAGAATATTATTTGATAACTATATTATTTTTAATAAATTTTTTATTTGATGCTTTATCTCAAAGCTACTGGGCTTAGTAAATCTTATACATCGAAAATCCTTGTCGACCACGTGGATTTTACTATTTCTAGATGACAAAAAATTGCTCTTGTTGCCAAAAATGGAGCATGAAAATCGACTCTGATTAAACTATTGATCTGAGATGTTGATTTGAGCGATTGAACTATTGAATGGAGAGAGGGGATTCGCATATGATATCTCTCGCAGGACATTTGCTTGGATGAAAATAAAACTGTGCGTGAATTTTTATTTGATTTTGATGTTGCACAACATCGAGAACAGGAGGTAGAGCTAAATATAGCGATTAATAAACTTGGGATTAAGCCCTATTTGGATCAGAGTATTGTGTCTTTGTCTGGCTGAGAAAAAAAACGTGTCGCTCTAACCAAGGTGTTGATGTGAGATCCTGAGATGTTGATCTTGGATGAACCTACCAATCATCTTGATTTAGATATGATAGAACGACTGGAGCGATATCTCAAGAGTCAGCATACAACCTTACTTATGGTTACTCACGATAGATATTTCCTTGAAAGAGTATGTACAGATATTTTCGAACTGCATAGAGGTAAGATTGTTGTATTCCCTGGAAACTACTCTTACTATCTTGAAAAAAAAGCGATCCGTGAAGAAAACGAAAAAATAGAAGTTCACAAATTTAAACAATTGTATAAGAAAGAACTTATTTGGATTCGCAGGGCGCCAAGTGGGAGACAAACTAAATCTGACTCTAGAGCAAAGAGATTCTATGATATCAAAGGCAACTACGATGTCCGTAAAGATATTGTTTTTGATGAACAAGCAAAACTCACTTTATCGGTTGAAGAAAGACATTTAGGTGGTAAGATATTAAAACTCAAACATATTAAAAAAATTTTTGGTGAAAAAATAATTTTATCAGATTTTTCTCATGAATTTAGACACAATGAACGTATAGGTATCATAGGGAAAAACGGTGTGGGTAAATCGACTTTTGTGCGTATGATTATCGGTGAAGATCCTGTAGATGCATGAGTAGTGCAAGCTGGAGAGACTGTTGTTTTTGGTCACTATCAGCAAAAAGAAATCCACTTCCCTGATGATAAAAGAGTGATTGATATCGTACATGATCGTAAGCTTCTTGAACAATTTCTTTTCCCTGTTAGCCAACAACATGTATTTGCAGAGAGCTTGAGTGGATGAGAAAAAAGGAGACTTTACCTGCTGACTATCTTATATAATAATCCAAATTTTCTAATCCTAGATGAACCGACAAATGATTTGGATCTGGTAACTATAAGTGTGTTGGAAGAATTTTTAATGAATTATCAAGGCTGCCTGATAGTGGTTTCTCATGATAGATTTTTTATGGATAAGATTACAGATCACTTGTTTATATTTGAAGGCAATGGGATTGTGAAAGATTTTTGGGGAACATATTCAGAATATAAAACTGAAAAAGAAACAATTACTAAATCCTCCTGTCCTTCGGACCGCCCCTCCTTTATAAAAGGAGGACAAAATGAAACAGACGTAACATCCGAAAATGTCACAAAGAAAAAATTGTCCTATGTGGAAAAACGTGAATTAGATCAGCTTACAAAAGATATTCAATCTTTGGAAAAAGAAAGAGATCATATTAACCGTATTTTTGATCGTAAAGATATCCCTTACGATGATATTAGAGTGCTTTCTGAGGAGCTTGGAGTGATACTTCGTAAGCTTGAACAGAAAGAGTATAGGTGGTTTGAACTGAGCGAAAGGGAGTAGGATCTTCATATGTTTATGCTTCCGATTTTATTGTTACTGAATTGGTGGGATAAGTTCTTTTCAAAATCTCGTGGATGATCATTTGGATAATCATTCTTTTTTTTCTCTTTCTGCTTTCACTTTTTCTCTATTCTTTAATCTTGCTAGAACTTCGTTAGTGCCAAATTCCGAACCTTTTCGTTGTAGGATATCTTTGATTCTATTTTTGTAAATCTTTGAATACATAAAAATACGAACATATTTTCATATTGTATCTCTGATCTCATCTGTTTTTGTGTGATGAGCAAAATCTTTATCGTAGAGTTTCTGTTCATTGATAAAATAATCAAATAATCGAGAGCTATAAAATTTAACATCATTTGAATGAGTAGAATCAATCTTTGCTTTCATAGTTTCTAAGAGACTTTTTTTTGATGGCAGTTTTTTTATTACAACAAAATTTCAATTCTTCATTTGATCAAAGACTGTTTGCTCACCATCTCATTTTTTGACTATGTTTACAAGATTGAATACTCAGATATGTGTATCTGTACCGGCAATAAAGACATTGTCTTTTGAACTTTCTGCATATTGCGTCATATTACTCCATGGTTTATATCCGGTAAATCATATAAGCTTTTCGTTGTATTCTGCTGTTTGATTGAACCCTTCTATGAAAGCTCAATTTCTAAAGAAAGCTTTACTGGGGCCTATTCATCCAGCATTTGG
>CAJAPL010000031.1 GCA_903943625.1 uncultured bacterium | reverse complement strand
TTACACAAAGCTAATGCAGCAAAAAAAGATGAGTTTTATACGCAATTATCTGATATAGAAAGAGAACTATGACATTATAAAGAGCACTTTAAAGGTAAGGTTGTGCTTTGTAATTGTGATGACCCTCGTGTAAGTAATTTTTTTCATTATTTTTCTTATAACTTTGAACATTTAAAACTGAAAAAATTAGTCGCAACCTGTTATAAAAATCAGAATCCTGACTTGTTTAGCGAAAATAAATCCGAAAAAGCTATATATTTAGAATACACAGGAGATAAAAATAGAGACAAAATCCCTAATGCTAAAGAAATTGGTATTAAATATTTAACAGGAGATGGTGATTTTCGTAGCCCAGAATGTATTGAGCTTTTGAAACAAGCCGATATTGTTGTAACCAACCCACCATTTTCTTTATTCAGGGAATATGTCGCTCAACTTATTGAGTATAATAAAAAATTTGTGATAATTGGAAATCAAAATGCTGTTACCAACAAAGAGTTTTTTCCATTGATCAAAAATAATAAGGTTTGGTTATGATATGGTTTTAAGGGGGGAGCGTGACATTTTATAAATAAACATTATGAAGATTATGCATCCGCAGGAGATCATAAGGATGGTATGATTAGAGTTTCAGGAGTTACGTGGTTTACTAATTTGGAAATTAAAAAAAGGCATGAAAATTTAATTCTTTATAAAACATATAATGAAAAAGAATATCCTAAATATGATAACTATGATGCAATAAATATTAATAAGACAAAAGATATTCCATCAGATTATGATGGTATTATGGGTGTCCCAGTTACTTTTATGGATAAATTCAATCCGGATCAATTCGAAATTATTTGGCAAGCAAGCGGGAATACGAGAGCATCGGCACCTAAAGAAGTATTAGAAAGATTAAATTATCATTCAGATAAAGAGGATAGAGGAGGTTGTGGTTTAATAAAATGAAAACGTACTTATAGTAGAATATTGATAAAAAATAAAATTTTTTAACCTTTAATTATATTACTCATGAAAATTGAACTTAAAGAGATTTCGATTAGAGAAGTGTCAAATGGATACGTAAATAATGACGAGGAAGGAGTTTTTGGATATGGAGAGAAATTAAATATTCGCCCTAAATACCAACGTGAATTTGTTTACAAGGATAAACAAAGAGATGATGTAATAGAAACTGTAAAAAAAGGTTTTCCTTTAAATGTTATGTATTGGGTAAAGGAAACAGATGATACTTATGGATTAATGGATGGACAACAAAGAACAGTAAGTATTTGTGAATATGTAGATGGTAAATTTTCATTAAATGCTAAATACTTTCATAATCTTACTGATACAGAAAAAAATCAAATCCTTGATTATAAATTAATGATATATTTTTGTGAGGGAAATGATCAAGAAAAATTAGATTGGTTTAAGACCATTAATATTGCTGGAGAAAAGCTTACTGATCAAGAATTAAGAAATGCAATTTATACAGGACCTTGGTTAATTGATGCAAAAAGGCATTTTAGTAAAACTGGTTGTCCTGCTTATGATATAGCAAATCGTTATTTAAATGGTTCAGCTATTCGTCAAGAATATTTAGAAACTGCGATTGACTGGTTGAATAAAGGTGAAATTGAACAATATATGGCAGAAAATCAACATAAACCAAATGCAAATAAGTTATGGTTGTATTTTAAAAAGGTTATAGATTGGACAAATACAATATTCCCTGTATATCGTAGAGAAATGAAAGGCCTTCCTTTTGGTATGTTATATAATGAATTTTGAGCTAAAGAATATGATTCAAATAAATTGGAGGAAGAAATAGAGAAATTAATGAAAGATAAAGATGTACTTAAAAAGTCAGGAATTTATTTATATGTTCTAACAAGGAATGAAAAATTCTTAAATATACGTGCATTTGATTATAATCAAAAGAGAGAATCATATGAAAAACAAAAAGGCGAATGTAAAGCATGTAAAAAACATTTTGAAATAGAAGAAATGGAGGCTGATCATATAAACCCTCGGCATAGTGGATGAAAAACAATTGATGAAAATTGTCAGATGTTATGTAAGCCATGTAATAGAATTAAATCTGGAATATAAATCAAAGATTTAAAAAATACAAACAATATTATATAAATACTGATTAAATAGATTAAAAACAAAAGGTATTATAAATCAAATTAATTAAATAGAGTAGTTCGTATGTCATTAACCTTAGCAAAAGTGACGTGTCAGGTAGAGTAGGGAACCACT
>CAJAPL010000030.1 GCA_903943625.1 uncultured bacterium | reverse complement strand
TAGTTTAATATGAAAATTATTGAAAGTGTTTTCGTTGAAATCTGTCGAAGAAATAGATGAGATAGTAGCAAAACATATGGAGAATCCTGGGCTGAGATATGGACAAAAAGAGCTTGCTAGCTGGGTCGTAGAAGTACTATTTGGAAAAGATGCGGTCGTACAAGCAGAGAAAATAAGCAAAGTATTGTTTGGATGAGAAGATATCATGGAAACCATAAAATGATTTAATAAGGAGGATTTGGAAGCGTTGGCTGCTGAAACTTGAAGCATAGAAATGAAAGAAAAAGAGATGAAAGTTTTGGACTTATTCACAGAATGTGGACTTACAAGCTCAAATGGAGATGCAAAAAAAATGATACAATCGGGTTCACTTTTTATAAATGAAGCGAAAGTGGAAGATGCTCAAATGATAATTTCAAAAAATGGTTTTGTGAATAATATTTTATTGCTTAGAAAAGGTAAGAAACAATTTAAAGTTGTGAAGCTTTAATTTTTCAAAAAAAACTATGCTACAGACCACACACGTTTTTCTTTTTAACTCTAAAAACCAGGTGCTTTTGGGGATGAAGAAGAGAGGTTTTGGTGAGGGGAAGTGGAATGGATTTGGTGGGAAGAATAAATGAGATGAAACTATAGTAGAAACTGCACTTAGAGAATTGCATGAAGAAGCGTGAATATTGCTGACCCCAGATCAAGTACAGAAAGCTGGGATATTGCATTTTTATCGACAGGAAAAGGCTGAATGGGATCAGGATGTGCATATTTTTTGGTGAAATTATGATGGTACATTTGAGGAAACAGACGAAATGAAGCCTCAATGGCGGGATTTTGATAAGATACCTTATGAACAAATGTGGGAAGATGATTACATATGGTTCCCCAAACTTATCGCTAAAGAATTTCCTTTAGATATAGATTTTACCTTTGATCCCCAAGGAAAACTTATTTATAAAAACTAAATATTGATTGGATAAAAGAATCTTTGATCTTTTCCCTTTACAGGACAAGCCCTTAAAGGACGAGTGCACTTTACAGCATTTATCCTGAGGAACGAAGGGCTGCAAAAATCTTTGATTTTTTTGCACTTTCCAGCACTTCAAAAATCTTTGATTTTTTTGCACTTTACAGTACTGCAAAAATCTTTGATTTTTTTGACAAATATTAGTTTTTGATTATAATTTATACGTGTTTTAAACCGTGTAAATAAAAATGAAGAAAATAAACAATTCCTATCGGCGCGTAAGTTTTATGAGAGTTTATCTTTTGCTTGTAATATTCTTGTGATTGGGGTCTATTGTATCTGCTTTTACTGATTTAAAATTCGTAGGAGTAAATATGCAATCGATAGAACAAAAATTTTCTGCGGTAGCTTTTAAAGCTAGAGGAAACGACTTTATTGGATCTATATTTTGGCTCAATGCAAAGAACATAGAGACAGGAGAGGTAGTTACAATATCAGGCAGCCCAGATAAGAGATGTTTTAAACAAGTTAGATGAATATATTATAATTCACAGAGATGAAATAGATTACGACCTATGGATCAGGATACACTAACTTATTTTAGATGAACTAGCAATACATATAATAATTTGAGTATGAGTGGATGACTATATACAAGTTGTTCTGGCGATGAGTATAGTATATATGGGCAGCTAACATACCATGTAAGCTGAGATAGCTATAACTCACATATAACAGCAGGAACAAAATATAATCGGACAACAAACACAATCAGTTGATCATTTTCAAAAAGTTTACAGAGATTTGATAACAAATTCCCTATAGGATATATATATGACGACCATTGATGAGGGATATGATTTGTATGATGACAATGAAATACCGCTCAATATGGAGCTTTGCTAACAAAGTTAAACTGAGGATCATGAATCAATAATATATTTAAATATGGCGGGACTAACGACAGTGAAATTACAGGATGATGAATAGCGATACTCACAACAAAATGAAATGCAATAAATACGCTGATGAATGTCGGAGTGCGGGGAACCATATGATTATCATTTTCTGTAAATACAGTTGAAAAAAACACCATACTGGGTAACTTTGATAAAAAAACTCTAGTATTTAATGCACTTAATATCAATTTTTCTAAACTTATAAATGAAGTGAGAAAAAATACAGAAGCTCTATGTAAGTGAAAATATGAAGATTGATCTTTAATAACAGACTTTACTAATAAAAATTTATTTTGTATAGATTTTAGTTTATGATCAGATACATATATTACGATATATAATTATCATTGGATAAATTTAGCAAATAAAATTATAGTAGTAAAAAATTGAGATATAAGAATAGGATGATGAATGTGAGTAAGTGAATGACCAGTAAATATATTTATAGATAAATGAAATCTGCTGATAGCAAACAATACTGGAAGCGCAGCTAACTTTGATTGAAATGGATATGCTGTAACAAGCCCATGATTAACTAAGTGAGTAAATTTGAAATGAAACTTTATAATAAATGGTCTTATAATCTGAGCAAATAAACTTTCGTGGACAAAGGAAGCATTTAAGCATAAATTGTTTTTTAACTGAAAACTTGCAAGTCTAAATACTCCGGCTTATCCAAGTCAATGAAGGATAGACCAGATCACAAACCTTTTTGGGAATACGACAAATAATGCTTGGATACGATTGGGTAAAGTATTTACACGAGAATGTGATCCTATGGTATGAATAGGCTCTGATTGATGGACTCCTTGTGGTAATATTTTGGACAGAAATGCATCACTCCCTCTTATAATAACAGATGGTAATTATAAATTCTTTTAATCACAAAAATATTTAACCCCGTCATAAAGGCTGTTATAATTTTTTGTGATAATATTATTTTAGGTATTTATTGAGATCTATGGTCTGATTGAGAATATTTCAATAAGAATCTTTTACTTCAAGAGAAAGCGTAGATAATGATGTGACCTGGAATGAGGCAAAGTTATTTTTGAATTCGTTGATTATTTCTCAGCTAAAACCAAGAAATTTTCATCACTCAATAGCAGACAACGCGTCATCAAAAAGCAACATAACTGTATATGTTCAATCTGTATTTGCTTTTACAACTGCTTTATCTTCAACCATAAATGGAGCTTGATTATCTGAAGATATAACATTGATCTCTATTGTCTCGCTATTGGAGAATCATTCATCGTCTATTGCCATAAGCTGTAGAGTATGTTTTCAGTCTTTAATGATTTTCATATCTATATGTTTTATATCGGAAATGTTTTTTCTTCATGCGGCATAATCAAATGATCACACAGGAAGCTGATCTACAAGGACACTAACAGTTTTGATTGCTTTGGGGCTTGATATATCAAATCGGATAGATGTTTTGGCAGAGACACTAGCATCATCTAGAGGCTTTACGATTTTTACTTTGATATCAGCACTTTCTTCTGCATTTCTACCAGGACAAAAATCTTTTGGCTCTTCAAGGAAGATATTATTATAAGTATATGTAACCTTTCATGACATAGGATTGACTCAGCTAAGTTGAGTAGATTGTTTCCATCGATCTGTGATTTCTTTTAAATCCATCTCGCTTGGCATAAACGTGGATGGGACAATAACGTATCAATTTTTTGCTTGATCTACTGGAGTGAAAGGACTAAATTTACCATTACAAGAAGAATCGTATTGTATAGCGGTTGCTCAATCATCTGTGGAAGAAGGCATACTCTTGATGTATCACATAGTGCTAACTGTAAGATCTGCTGGTGTGCCAGCTCATGCTAGTTTGCCTGATATTTTGGATATGGTAGCTCACGCTACTTCTACTTTTGTCATGTCTGTATTTTTGATGTATCATCTTGCTAATAATTCTCACATAATTTTTTTTACTGGATTGGCATGTATAGTTCAACCAAAAGCATTTTTATTCATGGGGGTAGCATCTGCATTTCACGCTCGGAAAAGTAGTACTTTATCAGGCGTATAAGCGGCAAGCCGTCAATCTCTAGGACGATTTCATTTCTCTGTTTTTACATTTGATGTTCATGTTTTGAGAGCATATGTAAGTCATTTTACATTAAATTTATTTACCCATCAGATAACTCTATTGGCTGGGTCTGAAAGTATTTTCCACATCAAATAAACAATTCATGGTTTGATAACTTGGTCACGATACTGGATTGTTTTTTGGTAAATGATAGCTCCGTTAGAAGATTTGATTTCTAATATAGGATTTATATATGCTGGCTTTCATCACATTGTGAGATTTGAATAAGCGGTTGCAAGCTCCAACATAGTTACTTCTGCTGCTCAGAGAGCTAAGGTATATCAGTATGGGATCTGCATATTGACTCAACTTAATCATAGTTTATTTAGAAATGGTTTTGCTGTTTCCTCTCATCATAGGCTCAACAACATCTTTGTGGAAGGGATGTTTCTACTATGTCATAGAGCAAGTTTGAGTGGCAATAATCATTCAAATTTATCATCAGCATTACTAGGAGCATCTGGTCAGATCTTGAATGGGATATCGTATATAGGAGTATCCAACGTAAGAGGAAGTTTTTCAAATCATAATGAATATATAAATGGTTTGATCGCTGATCATGATTGTCTAGCTCTCCTAACCATATCATTTTGTCATTGTATTTTTGTATTGAAATAATCTATAGATCACACATAAGCTAGGACATCTCAGCTATAAGAATCTATGTAAATAAGAGAACTATTATTGGCTCAATTATCCTGTATAACTGCCACATTGTCTAATAATGCGCTTTCTGCTAATTGCTGGATATCATAATCCAATGTCGTAGTAACAAGCAATCATCACTTTGTAACCATCTCTTTACCGTATTGTTCTTCTAGCTTTTCTATAATCCATTGAACAAAATGAGGAGCCTTGATAGGGAAAGTGTTTTTTGCAAATTCATAATTTAATCATTGTAGGAAGGCATTTTTGAGTTCATCCTGCTGGATATATCAGTCTTCATACATCCTTCACAACGCTAGATCTTTTCTTCAATTTTTATATTTTATTGTATATTCTTGTCCGTTATAAAAGACATTAAATGATCAGAGTCATTCTATAAATTTTATAAAGGCGTTTGCATTTTTTTTATTTGATAAATCAGCGTTTGTAAGTCATTGCTGGAACTTCAGAAGAATCTGGTCTTTTAAGTTACTTGGGGGGGCGATAGAAACTCATGATGAACTTCATGTTCATGCACTAGCTGTCTGAGATACAAAAGATTGTTCTAGAGATACACTATTGCCATATCAGTCAACAACAGCGATGTCTCACATCAATAACTCTCTGTTTTTGTATGGATCGTATAACGACGGTCATTTTGGTAATGAGGAAAGTATAGATGATTGTAGCACATTTAGATCTTTTGCGGGTATTCAAAAATATGTTTTTGCCGCTGCTTCTATTCAAAAAGCATTATTTCAAAACGATATATAGTTGAGATACAATTCTAAGGTTTTATTTTTCATCTCTTTCTTGAGCTCAGATGCCGAAAGATCTCATTTTTCTTTGGTTACTCGTCTATTAATAACTCAATTTAATCTCTTGGTAAGGACCATTTCTTTTAACTTTCTCTGGACCTGTCTGTCTTTGGTAAGCAATAGATTCCTAACTAATTGTTGTGGTATAGTAGATGCTCACTGCAATCTAGTCCCAGGATTAAGAACTTTTGTAACGGCAGCTCTAAATATTCAAATAGGATCCAGTCATGAATGCTCTCGATAACGCTGGTCTTCAACTGCGACTATTGCGTTTATCATATTTGTATTAATCCCACTGAAATCTATATATTCTCTATTCTCTGCAAAAACCTTATATAGTTCTTTTCAATTTCTATCTTGGATAATAGTAGCTTGAGAGAATACCATATCTTTAACCTTGCTAACATCTGGGAGATTATTGTAGATGAATACCCTAGCTAGGATAAATCCGATAACAAATAATCATACAAGTCACCATAAGGCAACTTTCAGTAATATTTTCTTAGACCAGAATTTTTTTTGATAATTAAAATGTTTTGATTTTAGAAAAGGCGAACGTTTTATCGGGCCCATATCCTTGGATTGATGGAGGTCACCTATGTTATAATTCTTCATCATGGTTATTAGATTTTTAGTTTTAAAATTTAATACCGAACTGTTTTAGAAATCATAAACTTTTTCGTTTCACTCAAAGTTAATGTGTCTAAAATCGTGGGTACGAGCGAATACAATTCGCTATATAGTTTTTTATTCAAATATGGATTATAAGTTTAAAGGTCTCCGTGATTTAATTTAAAAAATCACCTGCTTCTTATAGCTATTGTGCTATAAAAAACAAATGATTTCTCGGAAATGTTATGATATGTTATGGGTATATGTATCATATAATCTTGGAATTATCTTTGTTATCAACACGCTTTGTGACTATATATTTTCAAGCATAATTCATATCTCTAATCGTAAGCTCTCAAGAATCTGAATCATATTTATCTACAACTCATACATGTCAAGCTGAGCTCCTCAATTGTGAATATACTATAATAGATCATGCTCTAGGCGTCTGTCATACTTTGTATCAAGCAGCTTTTGCATTTTTATATCGATCTTTTGCATTTCAACCAAATGGTCTCTCTTGTGTGTCCTCATCTGTATATGGAAATATTTGTGGCATCACTGCAGCTACGTATCGAGTACAGTTTCATGGAGCAAAACCATTACTAACCTTTTTATTGAATACTCGCTTGGATGAGATTTTTGCCTTTGGAGCAGATGAATCTGGATTAGTAGGATTTTTTACTATTGTCTTTGGTCACTTAGTACCAGGTTTGTGAATAGTAGGGATATACTTTTTGATAGGCTCTGGAGTAGGTTCTGGCCTATTGAGTAATCCTATATCATATGCCCTTTCTTGGCTAATAGGAAGGAACACTTCTTGTCCTTGTTGTAATATTTCTGTCTCGTCTTGGATACTATTCATAGTCATAAAGTCTTCTACGCTCAAGTTGTACTTGTTTGCAAAGACCAAAACATTTGTTCTCTCTGATAAATCATATATGATTCATTCTTCATCGCTTGTAATAACCAATTTATCTCACGGTCTAATAGGGTCTGATCATAAATTATTGATTTTTTTGATATGGGATGTTGTTGTTCAAAACAAGCCCGCTATCTTACCTAAATTATCTCAAGGCTGAACCAAATACTGGATGACTCATTGATCTTTACTATCCAATTCTACAGTAGCGATTTCATTGGGATTTATAACATAAGAATCTCAATCCCCCATGGCTATAAATGATTTGGATACATTGTATCTTTCATTACCCCTTCATAATTGATCTGCATATACTATTATCAGTATAAACATAAAAATCTGAAAAATCGTAAGAAAAAACTTCACTCTGTTCTTAGAATAATTTCTAGGCATAAATAATAATAAATTTAAATGGCGGAGAGGGTGGGATTCGAACCCACGGTCCCCGTGAAGGGACAACAGTTTTCAAGACTGCCGCGTTCGACCGCTCTGCCACCTCTCCACTACAACAATTACATAATATTTAATGGCGGTTGAACGTGTTACAGTTTTGGATAATATGTTTTTGGGGTTGATTTTCAAGTATTAAATCATTACATATTATTTTGGTTAGAAATGATGTTTACAATTGACTTTTTTAGTATTTAGATGGGGTGGTGAGCGATATACAAAAATTTTACCCGATACAAAAATGAATCAATAATCCTATACTTAGGAAGGTTTCTGTAAAAATAGATAAAATAGACGAAGATATGCAGACTTTTGGTGAGGAACTTATGGAACTCATGAAGTTGTATGATGGAGCGTGATTAGCAGCTCCGCAGGTATGAAAAAATATAAGGATGATAGCTACAACCCAGTGGAAAGAAACTAAAAAAGAATTGAAGTTATCATGAGAAACGCTGATGATCAACCCAGAAATAATCGAAAAATCAAAAGAAATGGTAATAAGCGATGAAGCTTGCTTATCTCTACCTCATTTTAAAGGTAAGGTAAGGAGGCATAAGTCTATTGTGGTGGAATATCTAGATTTGAAATGAAAAAAACAGTCTAAAAAGCTCAAAGATTTAAGCGCTTTTATAGTACAACATGAATATGACCATCTTGATGGCATATTGTTTGCT
>CAJAPL010000029.1 GCA_903943625.1 uncultured bacterium | reverse complement strand
TTTGATGATTGATAAATTACAAGACGATGAGTGAAAAATATTATGAGAGTCGTTTGCTTTTGATAATAAATTTGGATGAGAAATTGTCCAAACAATGTTTGGTGGGCAAAAGGTAATCTTTTTGAAACCAATGGAATTTATGAACCGTTCATGATGAGCTGTCAGTCAGATTTCTAATTTTTATAAAATAAAATCCAAGGATATACTGGCTATCCATGATGATATAGATTTATTAGTATGAATTATAAAACTTAAGCTCTGATGATGAGCCGCTGGTCATAACTGAATAAGAGATATTGTGGAAAGACTCGGAGATGAAGAATTTTATAGGATAAGAATATGAGTAGATAGACCAGAAAATGCTAATTTTATCGCAGAGTATGTTTTGAGTAATTTTAAAAAAGAAGAAATAGATAATATTGTTTCAAAATTTAATGAGATTGAAAATTTTATAAAAGAATTTCTGGAGAAATAAAAAGAAATCTGTAGAAGATATTATTAAAATAAACTTTGAGACATTGGTTTGTTTGGTTGTCGACTGGTTGGATTGTCGGCAATTTTAATTTCTTCCAAAAATTGGAACTCTTGGATAATAGTTTCTCGTCATTGGATTAATTTTATTCAAAGCTCTTGTGCTTTATCTTTTTTAGTTCAAGGTTTTTCTCAGATTAAAATAATTTTTGTATCTTTCCTGGGATTCTCATGAAAAGTTCGTCAATGTTTTTGTAGCTCTTCAACTATGCTCTCTCTGGATATGGGGAATGATCATGTAATAGAAAAAGATCAGTTATTTAATCATTCAAATATTCATATATTTTCTTTATCTTTGTAATGTTTTATAGGATCAAAATTTAATCAAAATCCCTCTAATTTCTTCAATACTTCTATATTGTTTTTGTTCCCAAAAAAATCTATTATTTCCTGAACGGTTTTTTCTCATATCCCAAAAATAGAATTGAGAAAATCGGCGTCTGTAATGTGTTTTACTAAATTTTCCAATGAACTTAAATCTTGATCTTGAAGACTATAATGATTGATTAAATTATCAACTATGATTATAGCTGTCTTTTTGCCTACGTGTCAGATTCATAATCAATTAAGCAATCTTCGTAGTGGTTTTTCTTTTGTCTGAATTAATTGATTTGAAATCTCACTTACCTTTTTGCTTCCGAATCATGGGAACTTTTGTAATAATATTTGATAACTTGGATTTGTGAGTTGAAACAGATCTGCTATATTGGATATAATTTTTTGATCTACTAAGATATCGATCATACTATCCCCTATTCACATTATATCCATACAGTTTTTGGATACGAAATGCTCGATTTGTGCTTTGATTTGTGCAGGACAATTATCGTTTGAACAATAGTAATGTATATCTTCATTTATTGTTTTGCTGTTGCATATGGGACATTTTATTGGTGGGGTAACTGCGGCTTCAGATCAGTTTCTTTTATCTTTGATGACTCATACTATATAAGGTATAACTTCTCAACTCCTTTGAAGTCGGACATAGTCTCATACTTTGATGTCTTTTGTCTGTATAAAATCAAAGTTGTGAAGAGTCGTTCTAGATATCGTTGCTCAGCTGAGTTGAGTGGGAGATAGGTTGGCAACTGGCGTAATTATGCCCGTTCTTCCTATTTGAAAATCTATGGATAGGACTTGAGTGGAAACCTGTTGAGCTGGGAATTTATATGCTACTGCCCATCTAGGATGGTGTTCTGTTGATCAAATAGCATTACGCAATTGTTCATCCTCTACTTTGATTACTAATCAATCAAAATCACAATCCTGATTATCTAAATATGACTTGGTCTTTTCATCAAGGCAAATATTTATTACGTCTTGGATATTATCCGATGTTTGCTTCCAATCAAAGATTGGTAGTCAGAGTTGTTTAAGGTCTATTATCCCTGGATATTTCGCTTTACTCAATATGACGGTTCCTAAAATATCATAAACAAAACAGACTAATCATCTTTTGGATACCTCTCAACTGTCTAACAACTTTATGCTTCAAGCAGCTGCGTTTCTAGTATTTGCAAATGCTTGTTCTCAATTAGCCTCTCTTTCTTGATTTAATCTTTTCCAAACGGATTTGGGCATCATAATCTCTCAGCGGACACTCAAATGTTCAAGCTTAGCTCTCTTCAAACGAGTGGGGATATTTTTAATAGTTTTTACATTTGTGGTGATATCTTCTCATACCAATCAGTCTCAGCGAGTGATTGCCTGATGAAGTTTTCAATTTTTATAAATCAATTCTACGCTGATTCAGTCAAATTTTGGTTCTATGATGTAGGTGATTTTGTCTATATTTACTGAATTCTTCGTTTCACTTAGAATGACTGGTTTAGTTAAGTTTTTTACAACTCTTTCATCTCGGTCCAAAAGGTCCTGAGCATTGTAAGTGTTTTCAAGAGATAATAATTTTGTGGTATGTTTAGCTTGGTTAAATCAATCAGCTATTTGTCCGATTAATGTTTGATTGGGAGAATTTCAAGAAATTAGATAAGGGAAGTACTCCTCTATTTTTTTTAAGTAGTCAAAAAGCTGATCATATTCTAGGTCAGAAATTAGGGGATTATTTTCTATATAATAAAGATGATTGTGGTCTGTGATACAATCTATAAGTTGCTGATAAACTGCTGAAATTTCTTTTTCAGATTTTTTTTCTAAACTGTCGTTTAATCTGGCATAATTTTGTAGCTTTATGGTGTCTTCTGATAATGTCATCACTATTTATATCTTTTTGTAAAATGTCTTGATTTTTTATGGTATATTTATACTATAGCTGTTGTATCCGCTCCGTAGCTCAGTTGGTAGAGCGCAACATTTGGGGTGTTGAGGTCAGAGGTTCGAGCCCTCTCGGAACGACTATGTTGAGCCCTCTTGTTTTATCTTGAGGGCTTTCCTAATTAAATGATTATTATAAAATATTCTTTTGGGTCTCGTAGCTCAGTTGGTAGAGCACTTCACTGATAATGAAGGGGTCGGACGTTCGATCCGTTCCGGGACCTCTATGTTAAGCTCTCTTTTTTAAGGGAGCTTTTCTTATTAGCTTAGAAAAACAATCCTTTACATGACAAGCCCTAGAATGACTAGAGGCTTATTTTCCTTTAAAGACTACTCATCGTGTAGCGAGTAAAATATAAATATCAAGGAATAATGATCGATGCTGGATATAATATAAATCTAATTTAGCCTCTGCTTCAAAATCTAGAGCGTCTCTACCAAAAACCTGTGCATACCCGGTTATTCATGGCTTGATACTAAATAATCTCTTTTGTCGAGTCTCATAATTGTTTACTTCATCTTGTAGATGAGGTCTGGGTCATACCAATGACATCGTACCCATAAAGACACAGAATAATTGTGGTAATTCATCAAGAGATGTCTTCCTAATAAACTTTCAAAATCTTGTTACTCTAGGATCGTCCTTGATTTTGTTTAAGGCTCATCCCCTGATATTTTGGTCAGAATTAATTAATTTTGAATATAGTTCTTGGGCTTGTTTTCAGCCATATTTGTCTCAGACACTTAGATGAGAATACATACTGCGGAACTTAAGAAAGGTGAATAACTCCCCTCTCTGTCCGACTCTTTTCGCCTTGTATATTATGGGTCAGCTGCTTTCAAGTTTAATAATAATAGAGATCAATAGCATAATGGGTGAAGTTATTATTATTAGTAGCGTGGATGAAACTATGTCAAGCATCCTTTTGAATATAATCGACCATCCGTCTAATCTGGAATGTTTGTATTCTAGTGCAATTATACTATCTATATTCTCCGGGACATATACCACGTCTTCTAAAAAGAATCATTCTCAGATATGATAGAATCTAGTGTTTACAAATCTGATTTTTTCAAATATTTCTTGTAGTTTTGCCTTCTCAAAGGTGCCCGCCGCGACAACAACAAAATATTTAGTCAGATCTATATCATCTATTTCATCGGCTTTTGCAAACTCTGATGGAAACGAAAATCATTTTTTTATTTTTTCTATTGCTAGATAACTATCCATAGTATCACTTCATATAATCAGGATTTTATTTCATGATTTTTTGTGCTTACGTGACTCCATGTAGTTTCGCAACTGATCAAAAATAAGTATTCACATAAATGACAATCAGCCGGTGATGACGATTATAAACCTAGATATTCAATAATTAAAAATGAATCATCGTCAAAAATATGATATGAATGTGATTGCTATGAACCAGTATCATCGCACTTTTGTAAATGTCTGAAAATATTTCTGGATGGGTTTGTGTAGTTCATATAGGTTCTGAAATATACCTATAAATATAAATCAAAATCAAGATATAACTGAAAACACCATGATCTCATAATAGTTTATCGCTGGTATTGTCAGTTGTACAAATGGGATAAGATCCGTAATAAGGCGGATTCTATATGTAAGATAAAACACTATAATTATTATGAAAAAATGTACCAGCGGCCTGATAAGACGAACTTTGGTATTGTAGCCAGCCATTTTTTGAATTAATAATTAAAAATTTATAATTCAGAATTATTGTTTTATTTCATTCTTAATCTTTTTTATTATCTCTTGTATCTGTTTATTGAAATTTCACTTAAAATCTACTTTAAATCCTGAGGCGTTGCGATGTCATCATCATCAGAGCATTTGGGCGATTTGAGACACATCAGTTTCTTTTGATCTAAGGGATCATTTGATGTATTTTCAAATCTTTTTAAACAAGACTACTATGTCGGGGCCTGCAATATCTTGCATTACAAACTGCCCGTAGACTGCCTCCTCCTCATCTAAATTATATTTTGATAGTTCTTCGCTATCGTAATAAGAGTATACAATGTTTCAGTCTTGCACCATCCTGTCCAATACTTTCTGCATAAACTTGATTGATTGAAATGTTTTGGTGCGAAATGTGTGTTCAATGATGGACTGTTTATCTGCTCATAACTTTATTAGAGCTAAAGCATTTTTTAAAATCCTTGGAGTTTGCGCTCCTTGATCGAAACGGAAGTTACCAGAGTCTGTAGTTAATCATAAATATAAGTATGTGGCTATGGTTTTATCATAATATTTTTTTCGTCGTTTATATGTCATTTCAAATATCATCTCACAAGCGCTCCTAGCGTTGATATCTTTATTTACTAATGCATGTTTAGGCGTTATTTTCTCCGGGTGATGATCTATGATTATAAGCTTGTTTTGATCGAAATATTTTTCCTTATTTACTGTGAATTTGGGGATGCGGAGATATCAGGTGAAGTCTGTAAATATAAGTAAATCATATTTGGCATAATCAAAATTGGTTTTAATCTTTTTTATCTCGGGGAGGAAGTTGAAAATTTTACTGGGAGCAGAAGGTGTAAAGTATGAGACTTTTTTTCATTGTTTCTCTAATAATCCTCCCAATCAAAGCATACATCCTATACAGTCTCCGTCTATACTTTCATGGCCAAATATTGCTATTTTATTTGCAGATCCTATGGCTTTTTTAATTTCATTATTTTTCATTGTCAGATATTTTTTTTAAATTTGATATACTTGTATCAATTCTCGTTTTGAATACAAGATTTTTGAGGGAATAGAACCCCCTCGATCTTAAAAAGAGTTTATGCTGGTTAACAAACAACAACCATACTGTCATTCCGGCGCTATTTTCGCCTAGGCGAATGCGGCCGGAATCTTATAATTGATTATTTACTGGGGTTTCGGTCCCAGACGACGAAATACTTTTGCGGTAATGGCAAAAGTATTCAAAAACGCTAGGCCTCACAATCCGCCATTTTGTTCGGCCTTGATTTGCTTAGTCGATGTAATCTTTTCAGCTGCAATTATGGACGTGGAAATTGCTATGAGATATTTTATTGTGGTGCGACATTTTTAGCTTTGTGAAAATAATAAAAACCTGGCACTCAAAACGAGTCCAGGTTTTATTAGACAAATGTGTTGTTTTTTTGTATTTGGTGTTTATTTAGATTCTTAGGTTTAACTTATCTTGCTCTTTTTTTTCTGATATTTTTGGAGCTGGAAGATGATAGATTATCCAATTAAGGAAGGGGATAAAACAGATGACCAGATAAAGAAAGATAAGCAGTCCTGCAATAGTTATTACCACTGCGACTACTGGTAAGCGTAGCCATTTGGGCCAGTTTTTCATGTATTTTCTCGGCTTTGACCTGCCATCTTCAAGTCCTTTTATAAACCCTTTTACGAAGCTTAATTGTAATTTAGCTCCCCAGAGAGTATAGAAGGTTACTGTAGTGAATATCCATATGAGTATCATAATAATATTGCTCATGTTGTTACCTCCTTTAAAATTAACGTGCATTTTGTGAATTTACCATTCATATTTTCTCCAAACTGAACAGTTTGTTTAGCCGCATTTTTGATGTTATCCGCATCTGTGTCACCAATGATTTCAGCGGACTTTACTCCCTTGTCGAGTAAACCTTCCATTATAATTGTAAATTGAAATTTTTTCATGGTTTTTTCTCCTTTTAAGTTATCTCCACATATAATCTATAAAACCCAAGCTGAAAGGTTGGTTTGCCACAACAGGCTGTTAAAAATATTGCGGTTTTGTCAGACTTTCTTCTGAAACTTGCTCCTACAGGGATATTCCTTACATGCTTGATTGGTGAATAAAAAGCAATGAGATTTGCATTGATGTGAGTTGTAAAAAACTCTAATGCTTCATCCATAGAATTGAATGTCCCAGATTCCTTTTTATATTCTAGGAATCCTCCCAATAATGGATCAGAAAGCGTAAAATAGAATTCTGCTTCATACTTTTTACCCGCCGGTGTTCTCTTATCAAACTCAGACCACGAGATTGGTTGGATGGGATGTTCTTCATCCCCAAATTCCTCATTAAGTTTTCTTTCGAGTTCTTCTATGAGACCATTAAATTCATCCAGATCTTTTTCCATTCGTTTCCAACTCTCTTCAGATCTTTTTTCTTTCTCTTTCTGAATCTGTTTTTTTTGTAATTGGTTTTTTAAGCTTTCCTTCCAGCTACGTTTCCATGGGCCATCTCCCTTTTTAACATTTTTTACTCCATCAACATTGGTAATTACTGTAGCAAAAGTTTGGAAATCAGTTTCGTATTCTAAGCGAAACTTTTTTACCATGCCCAAAGAATTATCATCAGATTGAGCGAAGCAAATGTTTGTAGAGACGTTTCCTTTTAACGATGCTTCGGAAAGAAGTGTTTTTAGTTTGTCACTATCGGCGAGACATGTTGGATCATTAAGTTCAACTATAACCTCGTACTTTAGCTCTTTTTTTTCATCTGTGTCTTTCATAATTTCTTCTCCTTATTGTTTTTAGTTAGTTTAATCATCATCATACCATCTGGATGTCCTTGGGTACCCATCATGATCAAAGCCATTAACAGAAAGCGTATATCCTCCACCAGGAGCATCTACATGAACACTTCCGTGTCCTGATGGAAAAGTATTCTGATTAATGGAAATGTTTCCCGTAGAGACACTCCAGGCCGCTGGTTTTGTTTCAGAAACAGAATCTGAAAAAGGTACGTCCTCTTTCCTTTGTTCTTCTCTTTTGTTTTTCATAACTATTGTTCTTTATTGTTTGTTAGTTTGTTTTTGTTTTGTTTCCATGCGATGATGTACACAACTCCGTTGCATATAATCCCATTTAAAATAGGACCAAAATACATTAGCCAGTCTGTTTTGCCTTTGAATAAAAAGCCAATGACAGCTATTGTATAAGCTGAGACTCCCCATATCCATGATGTAGGATATTCTTTTAATTTTTTGCGGAGAAGTCCGACAATGGTAGCGATGTTACTCACAAAGATTACTATCTGGACCAGGAAGTTTGCTGTCCTATTGTCGGTAGCTAGTTGCCATAAAACTAATATGACGATAGCCACTACTAGGATTGCAATGTCCCATAGTGTGGGTTTTGCAAACTTATTCTTCAATAGCGAATAAATAAATATCACTACCAATGTTGAAAGGCTTGCAAACATTATAAGGCTAGAGTTTAAGTCATCACCTGCTATTTTGTAGAATGTCGGGGCATTGATTGTGCCCACCAATAAGCCAGTTAGCCATGTGATTAGATTGGGCGTTGAGGTCTCTTTTTTGATTTGAAAGACAAAAAAGCCCCCTGCTATCAACATCACGATGAATGCTATTATTCCAATAATTTGTCCCATTTTAAAGATCTCCTTTTTAGTTTTGGTTTTTGTTTATTATTTTAGATTTTTTTTATTTAGCAATTTAACTTTTATAAATTTCACTTTCTAGCCATCACATTTTTTCTCCTAGTTGAACCTTATCATAATATGTTATTTCTTTTAAGCTGTGTCATAATATCAATCAAAGTCTTTGGCGACTTATTTGCTTATTTAACATGGGGGTTGTTACTTTTTGGAAATAATCTTTTGCTGATTTGACTTTGAGGTTTTTTTCAAATTCACATAATAGTTCCATTGTCAACTCTTCTCTTATATTATATCCCAATACAGCACAGAGATCTTTTTCATAAGCATCTATTACGAATATAGTATTTTTCCCCAATCATAACTTTGTTATCTTTTTGAAAAG
>CAJAPL010000028.1 GCA_903943625.1 uncultured bacterium | reverse complement strand
TATCTGTTTCTAAAAGAAACGCCATCCAAAAAAGATATTTGGATGACTATTATCATAGCTATTTTGGTTGCTATTGGATTTATTTTTCAATAATATTTTCTTTATTAAGTTTAATTAATGTTTATCTGAGTTTATCAATTTTTCTGTTTACTTTTTATCATCACTTTCTTCAGTGACGCTTTTATAAACCTTATATCGATACGCCATAAAAAAGGCCTCTATAATAGCATTTATATAAGCCATCAAAAATAATAGTACAATAACACTTACTGCGATTACATATCATACGATTTTTGATTCAATAACATTCAGCCATATTGCTATGTAAACTATCAGAAACGGGATTCCCATAATCACTACGGCATTTATCAAAAATCTGATCATCAAAAATAATTGTATTATGACAAATTTTATTGTTGTGCCAAAATTCATAATCGTAAGGGATGCGCTGCGTTTAATCGCATCAAACACATTTTTTCATTCTAGCACTATAATAAATTTTGAATAAGACCAGAGCACTGTCGCAAAAAGGACAGCTAGTCACCATATGATTACAAGGATTATTACGAATGTACTATCAAGAATATTTAACATAAACATTCTCAGCGTAGTGATTAAATATGTGAAAAAACTAAATGAAAATAGCATCGCATCAAACTCAAACATCACAAAGAAATCATTTATTCATTTTCAGATTACTTTTCATGTCCTTTGGCCTTCATTATCCAGGTAATGTATCATTGCGGCTTCTCATACTGGATACACCAAGGAATATCCCAAAAATATCACAGCAACAGTTATGATTATCGCTAGAGTCATGTTGTTGCTCTGAGATCGATTCAGTATATATTCCAAAGCTTTTCACATAGGTATTCATTTTTCAAACCTATAAGTCAGCAAATTATTTACATTCCAGACAATCAGATAAACAACACTCACAAAATGACAAAAAGTTACTATAAACGATAATCTTATCAGTCTAGTATCTTCAGTTATTTTTGTTATTGAGTCTCTAAGTATTTTTTTAAACATAATTTATCTACAATTTAAGACGCAAACAATGGTGTTTTTACTTTGTTTGTAGTACTTACTACGTTCATAATGTTTACTGATTATATAAATTTACTCAAGCTCATTTTTTTACAAATTATATCTTGCTTTATGCCAGTAAATATGTATAGTATGTCCGTTTAGTTCTTATAAAATTACAAATGGTAATAGTTAGAAGGCTCATATTCATAATAGTTTTGCTAGGATTGGCATTTGTTTTTTATCGTTTCTTAAATCCAGAAGGAGCAGATAATCTTATCGCTAAACTTAGAGGAACCCAGATTAGTTCTACTATTTCAGATCCTCAGAATCAGGCCCCAGTTTCCACCTGAGGCAATCTAACATGAATTGCTCTAACTTGAAATATAACAAATACATGAATGGTCTCTACGTGAATAGTCAAAACATGATCTATTCAAACTTGAGCCAAAGCTTCATGAGAAATTATATGATTGGTCGATAATATGAGCTGATTCTCAGAGATTATAGATTCTACAGTATCTGCGAGATCTGTTAAGTGAGATCTAAACTATCGCAACTTGGATTATAATTTTTCTATGACATTCCCATCATCATGGGCTGGCTATACAATAGAAATTAATACAGGCACAAATATAAAGTCTGAATTTATTTTTTCTTTTGATAAAAAAGATTATTTTATCATATATGTGATATCAAACAATTACTACAAATCAAATAAGACATCAACACTCAATTATCTCACATACCTAGCCCAAGACACAAACAACACGCTCGCTTATAAAATATTAGAAAACTCTGATGCGAAATCCAAGGCTGTCCCTTATATTTTGAAGACATTTAAGCTTACAGATTCTATACCACCATTAAATATTAATCCTCCTATAAAACCAAAACCCACAACAATTAGTCCTACTATCAAAAAAACCAATTCATCTGATTGAAACTACATAAAAAACATATTCGATAGTTTTGTGAAATAAATAAAAAAAATATATAAATAAATAACCTAAATTGATAATCCATGGAGACAATCATTATTGTGGCAATGATTATTTTCACTGCCTTAGTCACCCTGATAGTAGAGGGGTTAATGTACAGACAACCAATCAGCGAGGAACGGCTTAGTGCCTATCAGATTGCCGTGACCTGTAGATATCTCAATAGCACTTAATGACTC
>CAJAPL010000027.1 GCA_903943625.1 uncultured bacterium | reverse complement strand
GAATATATTTTAAATTATAATCATAAAAATTTTAGCAATCAATGAACTAGGAATACTGGTCGAACAATAGCTTTAAGAAAAGCTATGACTCAGATTCGAAATGTTGTTGCTTGTCAGATGAAGTAGATTGCTGCTCATATGAATCACAAGAAATAGAATCATCAGCAACTAGATTTTTTGTGATGTTTAAACAAATTCTTTTTCATCCCTTCTTTACAACACACTTCTTTTTCTAAAGGTTTAGTAATTTTTTTTGTTGGTTTTTTTGCTGTTGGCATTGATATGTGTTAAAGGTTAAATAAGTACTTACTGTCATTCCGGCGAGATTATTTTGCAACCTGGATCTTAAATATATATTTTCGATTTTTTATAAACCAAAACAATAGGACCTACTTTTTTTCATTGCCAAAAAAGTAGGCAAAAAAGCTAGTTCTTTGCAAGACTCGCCACAATTATTTTGTTTGCTTTTTGAGTATGATCAGCAGCTCAAACAATTTGCAAAGAACCAAATCATTTATTGTTTTTTGTTGAATAAAAATTTTTTTTAAAACTCACATTGCTTTGGTGCTCTTGGAAATGGCATTACGTCGCGGATGTTTTCCATTCATGTGATATACATCATTAACCTTTCAAATCCTATACCAAATCCTGCATGTGGAGTGGTCCCATATTTTCTAAGTTCTAGATATCGCCGATAATCTTTTAGTTCCATTCACATATCTTTGATTTTTTGTTCAAGCACTTCTAGTCTTTCTTCCCTCTGTGATCATCCATATAGTTCTCATACTCAAGGAACAAGTAAATCTACTGCAGCTACGGTTTTTCAATCTCCATTTAATCTCATGTAGAATGCTTTGATTTCTTTTGGATAATCGGTTACGCACACAGGTCAATCATATATTTTTTCACAGATATATCTCTCGTGTTCAGTTTGTAAATCCATTCATCGCTCAACAGGATATTCAAATTTTTGTCAGGATTTTTTGAGTAATTCAATAGCTTCGGTATATGTCACTCTAGCAAAATCTGAATTAACCAATTTTTCTAGTCTTGTTTTTACTTCTGGATTGATAAATTCTGCGAAAAACTCCATCTCTGCTGGCGCATTGTCTAGGACATATTTGAAAACATATTTTAGTAAATCTTCTCAGAGTTTCATATCATCTTGTAAATTTGCAAATGCAATTTCTGGTTCTATCATCCAAAATTCTGATAAATGTCTTGCTGTGTTACTATTCTCTGCACGAAATGTAGGTCAAAACGTATAAACTTTCCCAAATGATTGGGCAAATGTTTCAGCATTTAATTGACCACTCACAGTGAGTGAAGTTTCTTTACCAAAAAAGTCTTGTGAAAAATCTGTTTTCCCGTCTGGATTTTTTGGTATCTTGAGAAAATCTAAAGTGGATACTTTAAACATCTGGCCTGCTCATTCACAGTCACTACCTGTTATGATGGGAGTATGTACGTATATAAATCCTTGTTCGTTAAAGAATTTATGTATAGCAAACGATAGTAGACTTCTGACTCTAAATACTGCTGAGAAAGTATTTGATCTGGGTCTGAGGTGAGCTATTTCTCTAAGATATTCAAAGCTATGACGTTTTTTTTGTAAAGGGAAATCTGGATTGGAATGTCAGACTATTCCGATTTTTTCAGCTTTGAGCTCAAATGCTTGTTTATTTCATTGTGAGGGAACCAAAGTTCATGATATGCTAAGAGAGCTTCATATGTTTAGTTTGCAGATTTCATCAAAATTATCTAAATTATTTTCAAAAACTATTTGGATATTTTTTAGATATGATCAGTCGTTTAACTCGATAAATCAAAATGTTTTGCTGTCTCTAATAGTTCTTACTCGTCAATTTATATTCAAATTATTATTCATCAATTTTGAGTAATCTTTGTAAATCCCGGCGATTGTTGTCGTTTTCATGTGTTTAGAATAAGAAAATAAAAGTAATCAAAAATTAGTTATCTGATGTCGGATTTCAAGAAGAAGCTGATGAAGTGAGATTGTTAAATAAAAATTTTTTGGATGGATTTTGTTTGTGGAAAAATTTTGTTTATGAAATAATTAGTTGACTTCTTTTGTATAATATGTAATATGCGTGTCTACAAAAATTAAAATAAAATCACACAAAAACAAATAAAATTGAAACAAGTTAAAAACAAAAATAAAAAAGAAAACACCATGAAAAGAGACATTTTTAGTTCGTTTATTGCCAGGACAGGGGCCTGTATTCCTACTAAGGTAGTCCCAAATTCACATTTTTGGGGACGTGTATTCTATGATTCTTCTGGTACTCCTATGCAGCCAAACACAGATAAAAATCTTCTAAAATTCGAAGATATTTCTCTTATAGGATCTAGGAGATATATCGAAGATCATCAGACATCGCTTGATATTGCGGTCAATGCTGCTCGAGAAGCTAACGATCCTGATTTAGAATTGGACCTTATCGTAGCTGCCCGGAATTTTAAAAACTTAAAGTTAGGCCAGTTTGATGACATTGATATGGTTCCTAACCATGCATCCAGGATAAAACATTATTTTGCTAGTAAAAAACCAGAAATTCTTGATGCTGATTACCCTGATTATCCGGTTTGTGACTTAATAGTCGCTGCTTATAATCTTGGAAGGCTTAAAGATAATATGGCTTTTTGCCCTACAGATCTCGTATTGGAAGTAACCGGGTTTGATCAAACTGGACTTTATGAAAGTGCTGAGGCAGAATTGCTTCGTCTTGGAGTCGCGGCTGAAAAATTGTCGAGTATAATTGTCATCCATGTAGTGGAAAAGGCCGATTGTATGGCAGAACAAATTGCAGAAGAACTGGGGATTACCTATGACCTTTTGCTTTATGATGTCGTATCTGGATGTCCGGGGTTTTTACAAGCCTTTCTTCATGCTGATGCCTTTATAAGAACAGGAAAAATCAAAAGAGGCCTGGTAGTGGGGTTTGACACACTTTCTAGGAATTATGACCCTTTTGATAGAAATTGTCCCTTATACGCCGATGGGGCAGGAGCTCTATTATTGGAAAGATTAGTTAATTCACCTAAAGTCGGTGTTTTGACTTCTATTGTGAAGTCCTATGTCATAAGTAATTCGAAATTTTTATGGATGGGGCCATCTAACAACCAAGATTATCTTGGGTCATTCCTGAATATGGATGCCGAAAAAGTATTCCAATTTACCCATAAATGGGTTCCGCTGGTTATCAAAGAAGCCTTAGATAAGGCGGGAGTTAAGTTTAATGAGGTAGCTAAAATTATTCCCCATCAAGCAAATGGAAGGATTAATTATAGTAACCTCGCTACGGTAGCTGAACTATCTGGTTATGATAAATCAGAGTTGGGTAGTTTGTTGCCTAAAAAACATTCCGCGGCTATCATTGGGGAACTTATAAACAAGCATGGTATAAGAGATATACCTCCTGGCATAATGGCCATGACGATAGACTGGCTTGGGAATTCTTCTGTGGCTACTATTGCAACGCTTCTTCACCTTATTATGACAGGCCAACTTGAAGGTCATATCTTTAAAAGTGGCGATATTCTAGTATTAGTCACTGTAGGAGCTGGTCCTACTATTATTGTGGCTGTCATTAGATTGCCATAACTATACATTAACCGTATTTTAACCTTAATCGTATTTTAACCTTTTTGAGAGATTCCCTGCTGTTTTAGTCAGGGAATCTTCTTTATAAAAAAAATCCCACATTATTATTTTGGTGGGATTTTTCTATTTGTTGAATTGATTATTATTTATCAGCATCAATCACTTCTCACTCAGCTGCCGTCTCTTCTTTGTTTTCAATCTCTTGATCAGGATTGGGAGCTGCAGAAGATGGAGCTGCTTGATATTTTTGGAATAGTGTTTGAAATTCTTTATTCACTCTGTCTATTTCAGTATTTATTTCTTCTTTGGTTACATCAGGCTTGTCTTTAACTGCTTTTCAATCTGCTATTAATTTGTTTATTACTTCTTTTTCTTCATCAGGGATTTTATCTTTATTGTCGGCCATCATATTTTCTATCTGGTACAATAGTCATTCCAATGTGTTTTTGGATTCAACTATTTCTCTTCTCTTTTGATCTTCTTCTGCAAATTTTTCTCATTCGGCTTTTGCTCTTGTTATTTCATCGTCAGATAGATTAGTTGCTCAGGAGATTGTAACGTCTTGTTTTTTTCAAGTAGATTTTTCTTGTGCTGTAACTTTCAAAATTCAGTTTGCATCTATATCAAATGTTACTTCTATCTGTGGTTGTCATCTTCTCATCATAGGTATTCATTCTAGATTAAATGTACCTAGTGATTTATTATCTCTGGCAAATTGTCTTTCTCACTGAGTTACATTGATAGTAACTGCTGCTTGATTATCTGCGGCTGTTGTATAGATATTTGATTTTTTGGCTGGGATAGTTGTATTCCTAGGTATCATCACATGAGCTAGTCATCATTCTACTTCTACTGCTAAACTAAGTGGTGTAACATCAAGTAAAAGAATATCTTTGACATCTCATTGTATGATTCATCATTGTATTGCTGCTCATTGCGCTACAGATTCATCTGGGTTGACAGTAGCTTTGGGTTCTCTATCAAAAATTTCTTTGATAAGTTTGGGTACAAATGTCATCCTTGTAGATCCACCAACCAATATAATTTCGTTTATATCACTAGTGCTTAGCTTGGAGTCTTGAAGCGCTTGCTTCAATGGACTTTTGCATCTTTCTATCAGGTCTTTACTTATATTTTCCATCTGTGATCTAGTCAAGCTGTCTTCTAGATTTCTTGGTAATCAATCTGGTCATGTAGTAATAAATGGGATAGATATTTCTGTCCTTTCTACTGCAGACAATTGTTTCTTTGCTTTCTCAGCTTCATCCTTGATTCTTTGCATTGCCATAGCATTTGTTTTGAGATCTATTCATTCTTTCTTTTTGAAATTATCTACTATATAATCTATTATCCTTTGATCAAAGTCGGTTCATCATAGGTGTGTATCTCCGCTTGTGGAAAGTACTTGAAATGTTCATTCACTTCATATTTCCAATATTGTGATATCAAATGTACCTCATCATAGGTCAAATACAGCTATTTTTTCATCTTTATTTTTTCATTCACCATAAGCTAATGACGCTGCCGTAGGTTCATTGATGATTCTCTCAACTTTTAATCATGCGATTTCTCATGAAGCTTTGGTAGCATTTCTTTGAGAATCGTTAAAGTATGCAGGCACTGTGATTACAGCTTGCGTGATGTGTTCTCCCAAAAACTTTTCAGCATCTTCTTTTAACTTCTTCAGGATAAAAGCTGAAATCTGTTC
>CAJAPL010000026.1 GCA_903943625.1 uncultured bacterium | reverse complement strand
TTGATGAAGATGACGCTGATTTAGAAGACGCCGCTGTTGAAGAACTTGATGAAGATGATGCTGATTTGTAATATCTAAACTATAAACAAACTAAAAAGGCACCCGGATGGGTGTTTTTTTATATGAAATTTTTTATATGGTTTTTGTAAAATAAAAATCTATAAGTAGTGGGGATATAGATTGGTAAAATTTATGAAATATTTACTCGTCTATTAATAAGTATTTTAATTTTTTATTATATTTTGATGAATAAAGATCATTCATGGTTTCTAATCGCAACAGTAGTTATAGTTGCGGCATTTATATTTATGTGATATCAGATTAGGGTCCCTTATAAAGATCAGATTCCTAACCAACAATGAATCACCAATACCATTTCAGTAAATGGAGAAGGTAAGGCTTACGCAGTACCAGACACTTTTGTAATCAATGCTTCAGTTTCAGAAAACGGTAAAACCACAAAAGAAGCTCAAACAAAAATGGAAGAAAAGATTTTGAAAATTAAAGAGCTATTGTGAAATAATGATATTAAAAAAGAAAATATAAAAACAGTTTCTGTAAACGTTTATCCTGAGTATGATCGATCTAGTTCTCAAAGGAAACTATTGTGATATAAGGCTGAACAAAATATGGAAATAGAAATTAACTGATCTGGATTTACACAAAAATGAGCTATAATAATTAGTCAGTTTGGAGATGTATGATGAATAAACGTTAACAATACTTATTTTAATTTAAAAGATAAAGATAAAGCAGTCCAAGAAGCTCGCACAAAGGCTTTTGAGAATGCTAAACAAAAAGCCGAACAATTGGCGAAATTATGAGATTTAAATTTATGAAAGGCAAGTATGATATCTGAAAGTGAGTCATCTAATATACCTTGACCATATCCTGTAATGTACGATATGGCTAAGTCTGTTGGATGAGCCTGAGAAGCCACTATGAATACTCAAACTATTTCTGCATGACAGAGTGAAATTACTGTATATTTGCAGATAGTTTATGAAGTGAGATAAGAATATAAATTATTGAGATATAACAAAAAAGGCGACTAATAATCGTCTTTTTTATTTATGATTTTTGCCTATGGCATTTCGTGGAAGTTTAAATTTCACCTCGGGAATATGATTTAATATCCGCTGTATAAAAGTATTGCAATTTGGTCAAACGAAGAAATTGTAATCATAGATATGCGGATATTTTAAATAATTATCATTAACGAAAGTGACTGCCTTATATGCTAAAGAATTTTTGGGTCACGAGATGTGATATGCGAAATTTGGTTTTCTATGCTTGTTTGTTTTTCGTAAAAATTTTTCTAATCAAGCCCAAGGCTTAAGAAGATTGATATGGATATATCACAAATCCGGATTCTTATCATTTTTAAAATGGCGAACTTCTATGCGCGTTACAATCCCCTTATCAACCGTAACTATTCGAAAATGTTTAGCAAAACTAAATGGGAACAATACTTTACAATAAAACATAAAAAAATGGTATTCTCAATCTTTTTGTGCTTGCTCTATTATATTTTTTAACATAATTCATTCTGATATAAATTATCGAGGTCCCTTTTTTTGCATCTTATCTGATATTTTTAGTCAGATTTTAGAAGCTTTTCAGCCATTGATTTCCAAAACATATCTTGCCAATTTATCTGTGGAATATATAGGGCAAACGGCTTGTTTACAAGGTATAGCATTGGCAATATATATAACTTGTAGTCATGAATCGAGTCGTATCATATCGAGCGGGATTAAAGTATCTTTCATCCAAAATCTATGTACATCATCTTTTTCGAAAATAAATATCATCCCACTATCTTCTGGTAAAATATCGCGATTCATTAATCATTTTTCTCTAAGTTCAGGTGTATTTGCTATTTCTAGATTGTAACAATCTGATTTATGACAAATTTGGGGAGCTGCCAAGTGTGGGATTTTTTTGGGGAAAATAAGTAATCATAATATTAAAAGAGCCAAACCAAGTAATAATTTCCAGGATTTTATCTTTTTTTTCATTTAAATAAAATTTATATAAAAAACTAATTGAATTTTAGAGTTCTCAACAAAATTATCAAGAAATAAATTAGAATTCAAGACTTGGCTTAAAATGTAATTTTCATTTGAAATCTCGGTTGATATCATTATACGTAATCATTGCTTATTTTTTAAATATTAATTTTTTTTGTAATGCCAAGGAGAAAAGCAGAAAACAAGGTGATAGAGGTAATCCTCTTGGAATGAAATAAACATCTTGGAGAGAAATTTGAACTTGTAAATGTTAGACCTGCTTATGCGAGGAATATTTTGTTGCCAAATAAATTAGCTGTATTATGAGACGCTCACAACAAACATAATTATGCAAATAAGATGAAAGCAGCGGGAGAAGCTAGGAAAAAGAAGGCTAATAATTTTGAAGAATTATTTATGAAAATCCACGAAAGTGAATGAATAAAAATAATCAGAAAGGCCAATAAAGACAATACTCTTTATGCAAAGGTAGATGAAAATGATATTGCTCAAGCTATAAATGAAATCTATGGAATAGAAGTAGAAGCTCATTTTATCAAGCTAAAGAAGAAACTTACAGCTGTAGGCCACTATAACGTGCCTTTTATGTACAAAGAAGTTAAAAAAGAAATTGAAGTAAATATAGAAGCCGAAGTGGATTTAAAAGCAAAGAAAGAAGCTGCAATGACAGTGGAAGAAAAAAAAGAAGAAGTAAGAAAATCCAAAGAAGAAATAAAAGCCGAAAAAGAAGTTGAAAGAAAAAAGAAAAAAGAAGAAACTATAAAAAGATTGAAAGAAAAATATAAATAGTCTTTAGTTGGTAGCTCGTAGTCTTTAGAAGCGAATAGATTAACATAGAAAGAATAAGGATCTCGCCAAGTGCGGGATTTTTTTATATACCAAATTAACCTCCAGCAAAACGCCAGAGGTCAATTTTCGAAATAGAATACTGTGAGTTATTGGTTGGCTATACTTGTGATTCTCACAAACCAAGTGGCCAATAACACTACAGGCAACAGCAGAAAGTTCCCAATCATACGACCATCAACTACTAACATCGTTCCCCACGTGGCAAGCACAATGAAAAGTAGGAGGAGAATCATGATGCCAAGCAGTATAAATCCATAAATTTCTGCCCACTTAGGAAGCTCACCGTAATAGGACGTAAAATTAATTAATCCGAAGGAATGCCAGATTAAAAAGCAAAGAATCCCATCCAACAAGAAGATTAGTGAGAGTCTGTTTTCAAAAAGCTTCGCTATCAAGGCACTTACGATTGAAATGCCGATTAGTACTGCCAGAATTATGGCCCATTTGAGTATCCACCAGCCAAGGCGAGTGGCATCGTCAATGGCAGAGAACCTGATCCAAAAAATAAAATTTCTCATATTAAATTTATTTAGCGTGAATTTTTGTTTTTTTGTTGTTATCTTATAATTATTTTGTGCTAAATGTCAATATAAACTATTTGATGACTTTTTTTATAAGTCTGTTTACATAATTGATTGGTCAATCCCCTGTAATAATAATATCGTAAACTTTCTGAAACTGCTGTAAATCACGATCTACATTGTCATTTAACAATCAGACTTTTATAAGATTTTTATGTTCAAATCCATCTATCATATCTGCATCTCAGATAGCATCTCACAATAAAATTACATTTTTTCTATTTTTTATATCTTTATAAAATGGCAAATTAAAAAGCGTTTTAGCGTCCTTGTTGAGACTATGAATTATAGGTTTCTGTATATCAAGAGCGTTACCATCTCGATCTCGCTGAAATGTATTGGAAACAATATGTATATTTTTGTATAATTTATTTGTATTTTTTAAATACCGATATATGCCGTCATATCCTAGTCATGAGGCAGACAAAATAACAAGTGGGATATTGTATTCACCGGATAAATCAAATAATCACGGAGCTCATTCTCTAAATTCAATACTCTCTGACTGCATGGCCTGTTGGATATCATGCTTACTTAGTCATGATTTGATTAGCAATTGGAAATGCTCTGTCCGCCGCTCAAGCATAGATTTTTTCTTGCTTTCTATATCGATATTGGAGTCTATCTCTATTGCATGATAATGGTCGAAGAGCGCTTGTGCCTTTGTCGGATAATCCGGGGTGAGATAATTTTCATCACGCAAAATAGACAATAATGGTTTTAGAAATTTACCTTTTACAAATGCTTTTGTAAGTGTGTTATCAAAATCTGAAATAATCCGCAGGTTGGATATTCAATCACGAATAATATTTTCCATCGCTCGATCCAATTTTTTTTGATCTGGGATAATTATATTGCTCATGGGACTATTTTAACTATAAAGCTGTTTTGACCCTAAGTATTTATGGAGCAAAATCAATATTTTCATCTTGGATTTTATTTATGATTAGATATAAGAAATATAAGACAGGGCGTAGTTCAGATGGCTAGAATGCAAGGCTGGGGGTCTTGAGGTCGTGGGTTCGAGTCCCACCGCTCTGAGTTAAAGAAAATTAAAGTGTGGTCTTGAGGTCGTGGGTCCGCCCCGATAAATCGGGATAAAAGTCCCACTACTCTGATTTGAAGAAAATTAAATTGGTGTATTATCTCGAATTTCATTGAAGACAGAAGCATCAAATTCGGGCCCCTTATTTCTTAATTGTTCGTTTTCTAACACATAAAAAACCATCTCATATATTTTTTTCATATTCATGTTTGAATGTACAGGGCTATTAGACGAGTTTACGTCTATAATTGCTTGGATATAAAGTGGTAGTAATTCTTTTTCAAAGAAAAACATATGTTTATTTCAGCTTTTATAGAAATAATCTATTTGCTGTAATGCTAATTTATCTCAATCGATTGCGAACCCAGAATCTTCTCGTTCTCATTCAGGGTCATTTCATCTGATTACACGCCTTAATCATTTAGAATCTGTTTTGAAAGATTCTGGAAAAAATAGATATGAAAACATAGATCAATCTCGCCAAAAATTTCTTAAATTATTACTTAAGGGCACATTAGATCGATCACTTTGATCTTGAGGGATATCATTTTTGTCTATCTCTCAAAAACGAAGTAAAGGTCTTTTTTTAAATATTTCATAATAGGCACACAGAAGATGTGCATATGTAGGATATCAAGGATCGGAATAAGGAGTATATCTATCTACACTCTTTTTAGATTTATTATACTGGCTTATTAACAAATCTAATCATTGGTGAGTAGTTATATTTGTAATATGGTTTTTGGTCTCAATGTTGTATTGCCTTATTTGATCTCGTTGTTTCTCAAGTTTGATTGATAATAGTTGCATAATGGCTTCCTTGCTAGCATTACTTACAAAGTTATGAAGAGACTCGACGCTTTCACATTTATTGTTTTTAAAAAATTCTTTTCATGGATATATTGATATGTCTGCGGCCTTTGTCATTATTATAAAAGCAAGATATAAAAATTTAATTCAATTTGATCGATAATATAGGCTTTTATTGTATGATGTCAACCTATTATTATATATTACAGCCATTTGCCTAGGAGTTATTGTTTGTATTTTATAGAATGTTTTATTGGAATTGATTAAGATTTGGTTAAAAGGATTATGAATTTTAAATTGTAACTTCTGAATTATTAAAAATGTTTGAATTAAAGTCATCATACTCCCCTGCTGGAGATCAACCAAAAGCGATTCAAGAAATTAAAAATATTTTTGAATCTTGAAAATCAAAGATAACTTTGTTAGGTGCGACCTGAACTGGTAAAACTTTTACTATAGCAAATATTATCCAGCACATACAGAAACCGACACTTATAATTTCACACAACAAAACTCTAGCAGCACAGTTAGCAACTGAGTTTAAAAGTTTTTTCCCAAACAATGCTGTACATTATTTCGTATCATATTTTGATTATTATCAACCAGAAAGCTATCTACCGGCACAGGGACTCTATATAGAAAAAGAGGCAACAATAAATCAAGAGATAGAGATGTATAGGCTCGCGACTATGGCTTCCCTACTAAGTAGAAAAGATGTTATCGTAGTGGCTTCAGTGTCATCACTTTATGGTTTGTGACAGAAAAGATTTTTTGAAGAGAATTGTTTACAGTTAAAAATAAAAACTGAATACAAATTTAAAGATCTCAAAAGACAGCTTATCCATATGCAATATAAACCAGTGCAATGAAAGATTGAACATGGTATGTTTGATGTCAAATGAGAGACAATAGATATTTTTTCAAGTACTGAAAAGTTTCTGTATAGATTACACTTCAATGAAGATGAGCTAGAATTGATAGAGCTTAGGGATAGTTTTACATATGAATATAAATGAAAAGTAGATAAGATAGTTGTCCGACCTGCATCACAATTTCTTCAAGATGTATCAGATTTGGAAAATATTTTGAAACAAAT
>CAJAPL010000025.1 GCA_903943625.1 uncultured bacterium | reverse complement strand
GAATAAACCGCTTCTTGGCTTGATTATAATCATATTGGCAATAATTTTGTTTATTTTGAGTTTGAGACGAGTGCGGTGATGAGCAGAAGATACTCGAATATGTAAGGATTGACAATGGATAATGCACTGAAATCCCTCTGCTCCAATGCCAACAGAAGCTTGTAAAAAATAATGAAAAGCGCGGCCAAATAAGCTAATTTGACAAAAAAATATTTTTCAATAAAAAAAAGTTGGGGGTTTCCCAACTTCAAATCCTGGAATCAGGATTTAATGTAATTGTTCATCCG
Source organism: uncultured bacterium (assembly GCA_903943625.1). Taxonomy (GTDB): domain Bacteria; phylum Patescibacteriota; class Gracilibacteria; order Absconditabacterales; family Absconditicoccaceae; genus UBA6263. Next base: position 1,596 of record CAJAPL010000025.1, on the reverse strand, counting down.
GATCCTTAATCCGGGGAAGTCCCATAATCTCAACTTCTTAAGTTTATAGGGCGTTTGATTGCCCCAATATTTTAGCAAAAGTTGATTATCAACCTGTATGCCCTTAAGATGATCCCTTAATCTTGCTAAATTACCACCTCTCATAACAATTCCCACAATATGCGGATCCTGCTTACAAGAAATTTTAGAAACTGCACAATCTTGTTTTTTATCAAACGTAACGCGCAGAACAAAGTAATGACCAAAATCAGGGTTTGAGATTCTAAAACAGACATTCTGATGTTTTTTCTGTTTCATTGTTTCGTTTTTTTGTGGACACGTGTATAACAATTATTGTTATAATTTCAACTAACAAATTTCCAAAGATAGCAAGAGCTGGCAGGAGGACCTGCCAGCCTTACAAAAAACAAAACCAACAATCAGCTGATACGAGTAACTTTGAATTCCACCCTTCTTTTTCTTACATTAAGAGTGATAAAGTTTGAGCCAGGAGTACCGGCACACTCACTATCAACATGATCTTGCATTAATTTCAATTTGTTTGGGTCTTCAAAAACCTGGTCCATGACAGAATTAGAACAAGACAATGCTCTGATCTTGAAACTATCATCAACAGTTACTGTAACAATAACCGCACCACGACCCTTGGTTGTGAATTCAAATTTCAGTTCCATAAGTTCTTTTTTTGTTTTTTTTTGTTATGAGATACAACACTATATATAAATTTACTAGATAATGTCAATGGATAATAAAAGTCTGAAATTGTTTTTTCTTGTATCTTTTCTTTCTAAGTTTATATTCTTCGGTATCTTTAATTTAATAATCTTTCAATCTGGAAAAACATATTTCTAAGTTCTCACTAGACGATATTATCAAACTTGAATCACAAGATTTGCAGTTTTTGGCATTACAAAATGCACGAAAAAAAATCTCCACAAAATCTGAAAGCAAACAAATAGACGCGTCCCGCCTGACGATAGTCAGGAATCTGTTTTTATTTTTAATCTTGCAAAACTGACTCATCTCCTATCAAATAGCATGATCATGAGAAAATCGGCGAGAAGAATTTGCACAAAAAATAGTCAAAGATCGAGATAAGGTTTCAAAACAATTGATTAATAAAAAAGATAATATAGATCGACGATATGATTTTTTAACATCATCAAAATATAATAAAAGAATCTATAATATCAAAAAATCTAGATTAGTCAGATTCAATAAATTTTTGGAAAACATAGATCGAGAAGATAAAAAACTTTTCTTGAATCACTATCAAAATATGAATTGATTGCTCGATAAAATAGCCAAGATAATGGATAGAAACAGAGATTCCAAGACTCTAACATTTACAATTAAAATGTTTTGATATTGAGCCAGGATAGTGTTTGATGAAATAATTTATTATCCCGATGAAATCAAAATCCCTATAGATTCTAGACTACAGAAAATATATGAGCTCAATACAGGTAAAAAATTATCTAAAAAAGTTGAAGACAAAAAACTGATTGCAAAATATTTCGACTCTCTATCCAAAAAACACGAACTACCACCACTACACTTGGACTCCATACTACGGATCGATTATTGGAAAAAAAT
>CAJAPL010000024.1 GCA_903943625.1 uncultured bacterium | reverse complement strand
CAGCAAAAATCTGATATGTTTCAGGATTGAAATTTGATTATTAAAGAGATCCCGACAGTATTGAAACTTGATATAACGAAGATAACCCCAGATAATCCCAGTTTAACCAAAAGTGTTTTGCTTAATTCTAAACCGGTTTTATCTTCTGATAACAAGTCTTTCCAAATAAGCTTAGATGAGAATAAGGATTATGAAATAAGGATAATTGTGGAAGATGTAAATCGTGACGCAAAAACTGAAAAAATTATAAACGTTAAAATAAAAAGAGATGACGTTGTGTGAAAGCTTCTGGTCACTCCCGATACTGTTGGTATGGATCCATTTACCGTGCAACTTGATGCTTCTACAACAACAGTAAATGACCCTGGTGATGAAATAGTTTATTTTACTTGGGAATTTGGCGATTGAGAAATTAAAAAAAACTTCTCCCAGTCTATAGTTTCTCACACATATAGGTATAATAATAAAACTGAAAATTGAGAATATTTTCCTAAAGTTACGATCAAAACTAAAAAATGACGTGAAATTATAATATGATCTGGGACTCGTATTATTGTAAAAAAAGCCTTGGTTAATTTAAAAATCAATATCGACTCTCATCCAGCACAGATTGCAAAGGTTTGAGATAAGGTTGATTTTTCTATAGAAATGAATGGCCTTCCGATTACAATGAGGTGGGAATTTGGTGATTGAAATCATATAGAATGTAAAGCAAGAGAGTGTATATCTGCGTCAAAGGTTTATGCTAAGGCGTGAACCTATAATGTCAAGGTCTTTGTGACTTTTGATAATCAACCTGACTTAGATGGTAATATAAATTTAAAAGTTCAGTAATGAACAACCTTGATGATTTTATAGCTCTTATAATTAAATTATGCTTAGCGAAAGGGAACTTGATCATTTGCAAAAATTGGCTTGTATAAAATTGAATCCCAAAGAGAAGAAAAAATTATGAGAACAATTGATTAACATAATAGATTTTCTTGATCAATTAAATAAGATTAAAATCGATCAGAAAGAAATAAATAATTTAAAATTAAATAATTCACTTAGAGTTTTGTCGTGAATAAAAAAGTATGATAATGTAGGTGACTTGCTTGAAAATGTGAACCATAATAAAACGAATAAAAATATAGTTATAAAGTCAGTATTGTTATAGGATAGTGGTTTTTGAGGGATTAATAAATTAGGCGATATGTTAATTTCTCTTGCAAAAGATAGGCCTTTTTGTATATTATTTTTGAGCAATTTTTTTTTATTTTAAAAACTTACTTGTTAAATCATGGCAAACGACAGGAAACCTTTAGATAAGGTTAGAAACATTGGTATCATGGCGCATATTGATGCTTGAAAAACCACATATACCGAAAGAGTTTTGTTTTATACTTGAAAAAAACATAAAATTTGAGAGGTTCATGATTGAGCCGCAGAGATGGACTGGATGGAACAGGAAAAGGAAAGATGAATTACTATTACGTCAGCAGCGACAACCTGTTTTTGGTGAGATCATCACATTAATATAATTGATACTCCTGGACACGTAGATTTTACTATAGAGGTAGAGAGATCTCTTAGAGTTTTGGATGGTGCGGTAGCCCTTTTGGATTGATCTCAATGAGTTGAGCCACAAACAGAAACCGTTTGGAGACAGGCAGATAAATACTGAGTACCTAGAATAATTTTTATTAATAAAATGGATAAGTTAGGGGCTGACTTTTATATGTCAGTAGAGTCTGTAAAATCTAGAATTACTGATAAATGAGTCCCTTTGCAATTGCCTGTATGACAAGCGGATGAATTCAAGGCAATTATAGATCTTTTGAAAATGAAGATGTATACTTTTACATGAGAACATTGAGAGGATGAGGTAGAGAATGAAATACCTGCAGATATGCTTGAAAAATCAAAAATTTATAGGGAAGCCTTGATAGATAAAGTAAGTATGTTTGATGATGAATTGGCAGAAAAATTTTTGTGATGAGAAGAAATATCAATTGATTTGATTAAAAAGGCAATAAGAAAATGAACAATAACTAGTCAACTTTATCCCATATTTTGTTGATCAGCTTTGGGTAATAAGTGAGTCCAATTAGGTTTGGATGCCGTTGTTGATTATTTGCCGAGTCCACTTGATAGATGATCTATGAAGTGAGTAGATCCAGATAATCTTACAAAAATTATTGAAAGAAAGCAGGATGATAATGATCCGGTTTCCGCGATAGCATTTAAAATCATGACAGATCCTTTTGTTGGTACTCTGACTTTTGTAAGGGTATATTCTGGAATTATAAAATCTGGAGATTCTTTACTAAACTCTGTCTCATGACAGAAAGAAAGAGTATGAAGACTTTTATTGATGCATGCAAATAAGAGGGAGGAAGTTGCTGAAATACATGCTGGGCATATATGTGCATTTCTTTGATTAAAAGACACTAGGACATGAAATACATTATGTGATATGAAGCATCCAGTTCTTCTTGAGAAGATGGAATTCCCAGAACCTGTCATACAAATAGCAGTAGAACCTAAATCAAAGCCTGATCAGGAAAAAATGTGAATGGCTTTGTCGAAATTGGCTTATGAAGACCCTTCTTTTAAATATTATTCCGATGAAGAGAGTGGGCAGACTATTATTGCTGGTATGGGGGAGCTACATTTGGAGATTATTGTTGATAGACTAAAAAGGGAACATAAGGTAGAAGTAACTACTGGGAAACCACAGGTTGCATATAGAGAAACTATTACAACTTGATCAATCTGAGAATGAGTATTTAAAAGACAAACGTGAGGTAGATGACAATTTTGACATGTATTGATCAAACTTGAAAAGCTTCAAGATAAGGTTTATGAATTTGAATCTCAGGTTAAATGATGATCTATCCCAAATGAATTTATACCAGCTATCGATAAGGGAGCAAAAGAAACAATGGCTCAGTGAATATTAGCTTGATACCAAATCATAAATATAAAGGTAATCCCTTATGATGGTAGTTATCATGAGGTTGACTCGTCAGAAATAGCATTTAAGATTGCTACATATAGAGCGTTTAAGGATGCTTTTATGAAGGCTAGCCCCGTTATACTTGAACCTATAATGGATGTTGAGGTCGTTACACCAGAAGAATATGTGGGTACGGTTATGGGAGATTTATCATCTAGAAGATGAATGATACAATGACAGTCTCAGAGATGAAATGCTACTGTAGTAGAGTGTAAGGTCCCTCTTTCAGAGATGTTTGGTTATGTAACAGATTTGAGATCAAATACTCAATGAAGAGCGTCATCAACAATGCAATTTTCAAACTATGATAAAGTCCCTGAAGCAATAGCTAAAAAAATTATGGATGAAAGATCTGGTAATATAAAGAAGATGGACGAAGAATAGTCTAGTCCTTTAGCCTTTAGTTGTTATCTATTTAGTTAAATATAAAAAAGTCTAATCTTAAATTTGATTGGACTTTTTTACTCAACATATTTTTTAAAAAAATGATTTGACT
>CAJAPL010000023.1 GCA_903943625.1 uncultured bacterium | reverse complement strand
CATTCTTAAGCTAGAGAATATATCATTATTATCACAAACTTCATTTGTGACCAACGATACAGGAGACAAAACTCCAATCTCTTACGACCTTGAAACAAGGACTCAGTTGCAATACTATATGGCTATCAACCCTCGGTTATTTTGAGGATATAAATTATATAATAAATTTCAAGTAAAATTTTATTTTAAGCTGATTAATTTTAAGCTAGCTTTTTTTACATAAAAATACATAAATCATAGCAACTCTATCCATATTTTTAACTTTAGATTTCCCGACAATGATTTATACTGTAAGTAAAAAATTATTACGACTTTCTTTAATTAGTATTGCAATATTATCTAGCTGTTCAAAACCAACAATCCAACCAGTGCCAAAACCACCACAAGCTCAAGCTTGCACAGAAGAGGCAAAAATATGTCCTGATGGAAGCGCTGTCGGCAGAACTAGTCCAAATTGCGAGTTTGCTCCATGCCCAGGGCAGAAATAATGATTTAGAAATTTACACTAAAAAGGTAAGCCATCTGGTGCATCTCACTTTCCTCCAAAGAAATTCTCAAGTATGTTTTGATTAGTTAATTGTCTCGATTTTTCAACCAATGCTGTAGTATCTAGTTCTTCAATCACTTCAATACTATCGGGGGTTTCTCCAGCTACTATTTCTGTAAAGGTATTTTTTTCCATATCATATACATAATTTTTTGATCCTTTTGATACAATGACTGTTTTATAGTCTATCTTTTTGATAAACCTATCAAATCAACTTTCTTTTCATTTAAACATGGGGTCATAAACAAAATCTAGTATAAAACATTGTCCCCACTTCTGGATATAAACTATGTCGTCTACTACTACCAAGTCATCTACTCAATCTTCTAGTTCTTTTATTGCCCTAGCATATTTATCAAAAACAAATTTTCTTCATTCATTGATAATCATAAAAGGGAATCAAAAACTATCCAATAAAATCTTATTTTTAATATCCTCACTCATTGATCTGTGATGATGTATTTGGGCTTGTTTTTCTCAATTTATAGGTTCAATAGAATCAAATCATTTTTCAAATCATTTTAATCCATCTCAAAAGCAACCATAGTCTATTGGCAACAAAAATGTCTTCCCTCAATCTTCTACTAACATATACTTATAGTGAGTATCTAGTGGATGAGGATGCCATTTCTCCGGGTCTGGGATGATAACATCTTTTATACCTATAAACTTATCAAATCATTCGGGTAAAGATTTAGAAGCTATTTCTCATCTACTTGTATATATTTGTGTCTTTGTTCCGTTTGTTACCAAAAAATATCTATTTTTTACATGTTCATCATGCAAACCTACGATTTCATCCGATCCATCTTCTGATCACATGTGTATTATACTGCTTTCTTGGACATATAATAATGATTTTTTATCTCATTTCCTTGTAAGTATGTTTCAACAATCGTGTCATATAATCGTTCCCAAAGAAATATCTATACCGCTCTTTCTAGAAATAAGTTGTCCAGATTGATTATAAATATATTGTTTATTATCTTTGCTCGTGGCTCAGGCATCAGAGAGTTACCGAGGCT
>CAJAPL010000022.1 GCA_903943625.1 uncultured bacterium | reverse complement strand
TAAAATCGTTTTAGAATGAACATATCAGGAGATTAAAGATAGTGACGTAATCAAAGAAATATATTTTGGTAGGTGAAGTAAAGAGCACCATTTGAGTGCTCTAAATAGAGTCGAATTGGTCAAAAATAGACAAATTTAATAGCTCATTAAATACAATGATAGGATTTAATAAAAACGCAAAAGATATAATACAAGATACACAAGAACAAGAAAAATTTATTAAAATAATTGAGAAAGAAATAAATAATTGAAATTATAAATGAGTTGTTATATTTTGTGGCAATTATCTCCTATGAATAAATAAAGATTGAGAATGTATTGCGTGTATACCTGAACTATATGAAAATTTAAAAGACGAAGCATCAGCAAAGATTAATCTAGAACTTTGTCAAAAGATGGACGCTGAAAATTTTGATACGAAATTTTCTTTATTCTCACTCAAAATGGGACTTAAAATATTTCACAAACTAAAAATAGAAAAACACATCCTCATTTCTGCTGATGATAAGTATATCGATAAGGGGGCATCTGAAGAATATTTCAAAAAATGATTCTTGGCTATCCCGGATATATACAAAAAAGAAATAAGGGAATACCTAGGTAATGATGAAGGAATAAAAAATCATTTAAGCAATATAGTTTTTCAAATATGTGACAGTACAGTTAGCAAAATGAATGATTTTTTATTGAGCGAAAGATATCTTGTAAGAAGATATGACAAATGGAAGAAAAAGAGATCTCAATATAGAGAGTTCTTTAACGACCTATGAGATCATTTTACATCCTGTGCTTTAGAAATCTTTCATCTCCTCAATATTATAAAAGAAAAAAGGGGGGACATATTTCCAAACTGTAATTCTAAAGATAAAATATGTGTATTGATGTTTGTGCCGGACGCCTGCACCTCCAGCGCTATGCAATGATGACTTGCAGTATCCCGAACAGACAAAAGATTTGATATAATAAACGTCACTCAAACAACAACAATAGAAAAATGAGTCATGATGATTACCAAAATAACACAATGATGAGTTGAAAGATTATAGGCAATTAAACAACTTTATGTAAATCTATAATACATTAATAATGATAAAATACTGAATTTTAGAACTACTTTGAACATCCAAAGATATTGCTCGTCCATGATGATACGACATATCAGAATATCAATGAAACATATATCGCATCTTGATAAGTAACGATTGAATTCAAGAGCTTAAGGACGTCTTTGGAGATAAAAAAATAGCAAAATGTGAGGTTGTTCGCAATCATAGTTCATTCTCCTTAGAAATCTTAGAAATTATCTCAGATAAAGTCCCAATACAAAAAATACTGAGTCATCGCATAAAAAATAGAAGAGAACAAGCACCAGAAAATTTCAAAGAACGACTCACCAAACAATGAATAAATTCAGCTATAGATTTGATTTACTTTAGTACTAGGGGATTAAGACCACGAACAACAGAAATACATGCAATCATAGGAAGGACTGATTTAGGAGACATTTGAATTCAGGAAAAAATAGATCTCTGCAAAGGATTATGATGGGACCTATACTGAGAAATTAAAGAAGATCTAAAAACCAAAGCCAATATTACAAATGCAATCTCACTCGTAGAATACGGTAAGACTCAATTTGTTTCCACGTTTTGATTAAAAATTATAAGTGCAATAAATGGCTATCCAAACAGAGCAACGACACAAGACATGATAGTTTTTTGAAGTAAATTATGATTAGATCTATCTCAAGAATTGAAAAATAAACTAAAAAAAGAAAAAATAAAATGCTGATTAGATATCATGAGAGCTCACCTTAGCACACTTCTAAAATATAAAAAATATTTTTGAATGCTAACTCAAAAGAGCTTAAATGCTGTCAACTTACAAGATAGAACAAATATTTGTTCAGCACTATGACGAGGAATCCCCAAAGAGATACAAGAGAAAATATGATCAGTTAATTGAAAGTGATGACTTTTCAAAAAGATAACAAAGTTATGATTGGGGAAAAATACTATATTCGTAATAGATGCTTATGAAAAAGATCTTTGTGCTATATTGGGATGTAATATAAGAGAAGAGCTAACGATGGAATTATTATATGAATTCGAAAAAAACCTCAAAGTCAAATCAGCAAAAGATTATTTCCAAAAAGTTACCACCCCAATGTTAAATAAACAAATAAGTCGTCAAAGACTTTGATTGATACTATGACACAGTTTAAAAGAGATAACTTATTATGACAAGGTTCAACTAGGAGAAAAAATGTGATGGCTAGAAAGTGAAATTTATAAAAGTTAAATTGCTAAACAAAAAATCTAAAATAATAAACAAAAACCAAAACTAAAAAGGAGATCTTTAAAATGGGAC
>CAJAPL010000021.1 GCA_903943625.1 uncultured bacterium | reverse complement strand
GATATTTGGTTAATTTTTTAATTCGATCACATATTGTATTTTTGGCACAACCAAAAACCATATTACAATGACCAAAAAATTCACCCTGTTACACCTGTTGTTTGAGCAGATAGAATCACAGCCACCATAAGCTGAAAAGGAGTAGAGTAGTTGAGCTCAGTTTGAGGATTGGGGAATAGTTTCTTTAAATAATCAAATATAAATCTGACTTTATCTTTTTTATTCAATTTTTAAGGTTAAGATTTAAACATCTATTTAATCAATCTTCACAAGTCTACAACTTCTAAGTTTTCCAATTGATCCGTAAATCACTTATCATGACTTACCATAATCACCGCTCATTCGTAAGAGTTAAGTGATTGAGCAATAACAGGGAGATGGCGAAAATTTATATGATTTGTCGGTTCGTCCAATATTAGAAGATGTGGTTTTTGAAGCACAAACATAGCATAACACAATAGTCATTTTTGCCCCTCAGAAAGCAATCAAATTGTATTTTTCAGAAGATTGCCTGTTAACAAAAACTTAGCGGCAATGCGATAAATATCTTGGTCTGTCATATCTCATGCTACCTCATGTAAAGCATCTCGAACTACCATATTCATATCTAGAGCATTGAAATCTTGACTATAATATCATACTCTCACATCATCATGGATTTTAGCATCTGCATCATGTGAGTTCACAAGCTTCTTAAGAAGCGTAGATTTACCTATCCCGTTTGGGCCAGAAAGAATATACCTCTGATGTTTTTTTATAACAAGCGGAAGTTTATATGTAACTACTTGATGGGATGAATTCATGAGTCCAATCTTATGTATAGATACTATAGGTCATACAAGATTTTCAAATGGTATTGTAAATGGAGTAATGGTTTTATCATCTTTCCTTACTTCCACTTTATTCTCTTCAGCCTCTTCTACTTCGTCTCTCATTTTACTAGCCAATTTACGCATTTTACCTCATTTATTGGAGAAGAAGTTTATCTTTTCTTTTGCTTCAGTAATTTTCTTCTCAGCTCTTGCGTTCTGCATTTGTTCTTTTTCTATCTGCGCAGCTATTTGATCCACAACATCATAATAATCTCACCAATATTGTTCTACCTGACAACGTGCTTTATTAAGATACAAAACTCAATCAGTGAATATATTCAAAAAGTCTGCATCGTGACTAATTACTACGACTGTTTTGTCATAAGATATAAGAAAACTAATCAGATCATTAATGCCATTTTCATCAAGGTTATTTGTCGGCTCATCAAGAAGCAAAATATCTGGATGTTGAATCAATGCATAAGCCAACAAAAGCCTCGCTTGTTGCCCTCCAGAAAAGTCTTTAATCTGCTTATCTATTGGCACGTTAAAATTAACAACCTTAAGGACTTCACTTATTTTTCTATCCAATTGATAATCTATTTCATCAAATGCAGTCTGGAAAAAGTCTTTTATAGTAAGGTTTAATTGATCTCTAGGTATTACCTGCTTGGAAACAGCAATCGTATTTCAGCTCACAATGTTAATTTTACCCGATTGTGGTTTAAGCTCTCATGTAATCATCTTAAATATAGTTGTTTTACCAGATCAATTTTGGCCCATAATAGTTATTTTGGTATTTTGACGTATAGAAAAATCACTCTCTATCAAAATAGGATGTTTTCAATCGTTATAAGCAAAAGATACATTATCAAAACGAAGGATTATTGGATTCTGGTTACTAGACATATTAGCCACAAAAATATCATAAAACATTAGAAATAGAGTATACAGAAGCAACAATAATATTCAAGAAAAACCCTCCGACTCCCTTAGGCACAAATAAACTAAAAAAATTAGAAATGCGATTTCTAATTCTCTTAGACCAGGGGCTATTCCTTTTAAAACAAACTCCTATGATCTATATACAAGAGCTAATAAAAATCAACACGATATATGAGTATTGCAAATATCATAATTTAAGCATAAAATAATTTCCAAAATATTCTGTCATTTTGTCATCGTGTCATACATGGTGGCCAACCGATTCTACAGAAAGAAATTACAGTAGTGCAAGTTACTAGTGAATTAGCTGTATCTAGATATAAATTACCTAGTGTGTTTATAGAAATTGCCTAATTCGATTTTTTGTTCTGGTTTTTTCGTAACAGGGGGTCGTGGTGGTTATGTAAAAGGGGGTTGTATTTTCTCTATTCTCAATTGGATCATTAGGTTACATATATACATAGTAAAGTGTAAGATATAAATATAGTTAGAGACTAACGTCTCTTATTATATCTATATTCTATTATTATTTTAGAGTGTAACTCT
>CAJAPL010000020.1 GCA_903943625.1 uncultured bacterium | reverse complement strand
CTCACCATTCCATAAATTTTTTTAAATTCAAAAGCTTTCACAATTTTCATTTATATTTTGGATTGAAAGAATCTATATCGTCTCACGTTTTTCTAATAGCCTGATAGATATCGGTATTTTTTAAATGAGGCTTATTTGACCGCATCAAAGCTATTGCTCAAGCAACAATAGGTGTCGCAAAAGACGTTCATTGCTGATTACTATAATCAATAGATCAAGAATTAAATTTTTTGTCAGAGGTAGAAAATATGTTTTCTCAGGGAGCAACTATATCGACACAACCAGATCAATAACGGGAAAAGTCAGATTTTATTTTTTGATTATTTACAGAACTGACTCATATAACATAATTTTTATCTCCATCGTTACATACGGGAGAACTAGGATATTTATCTAGATTTTGTCTGGAATAGTTAAGTGTGTTACCAGCCGCTACGGTCAAGACAGCTCCATTATCATAAGCATATTTAAAATATTTATTAAACTCTTTGTCAAAGCGACCCAGATCGTCAGCACCAAAACTAACATTTATAATCTTAGCGCCATTATCTACAGCATATTTCACAGCCTCTTGAATATTATAAACAGTTTTCAAAGAACTATCAAAAACTTTCAAAGTCATGATCTTGGACTTGGGAGCTATTCAGGCAATTCATATTCAGTTATCTTTTTTTGCAGCTATTATACCAGCTATCATAGTACCATGGTCAGATTGGATACTCATATCATTGCTATTATTCACAAAATTCCATCAAAAAACATCATCGATGTATCAGTTCTTATCATCGTCTATTTTATTACCAGGTATTTCCCATCTATTGATCCACGCATTATCTAACAAATCTGGATGATTTACCTTTACTCATACATCCATAACTGCTACGGTTATTCAGTCTCACAATTTTTTATAATTTTTCCATATATCCTTCACTCCCAATACGCTCAAATATTCTTGTTTAGAAGAGTATTCATCATTACTTATTTTGGGATATACACTAAATTCAAAAGCATCTGAAAGTATCAAAGCATGGTTTTCCACTTTGAAATTGTTAGTCATATTTTTTATTTTTGGTATATTGAGCCATATCTTATTCTCTGTCCATGAAACTATATTTGCTTTATTGTCTCAAAAATAAACACTACCAGGATAACTGCCAAATCACTTTCATTGAATCAAAACCTTTTCCGATTCTCAAGCAGATTTTTTAACATAATTTCAATCTGAGATATCTACAATTAAAGGCTTTATAGCATAATCCGTAGTTCAAATCAAATTGCCTCATACATAAATCTTTATTATTCATTTAAGTGGTATATTGGATGGGACCCAGAGTTTTATCAGTTTATCAGACCACAAAGACAATCAATCACTCCCTTGCACAAAACAATGTTGGTCATCATCAAAACATATTCATCAATATTTATCTATACTATTACCAAATCCATCACCATAGATACTCAACTCTTCACCAATATTCAAAAGAGAATCAGATAGATTAATGGCACTTACAAAAGACAATCAAAATCAAATTAAAAACAAAAATCAGATTATTTTCTTCATTGGGTCTAAAAATATAAAGCTAAGTTAAATTATTTTTTTGTTTGACTAAATCAACGGAATAAATACTTTATATACTAGTCATTCTAGAGAGTTTTTACATTTGCAATACACACATCATTAACTGCTGGAAAAATTACATAGACTAAGCAAATCCAAGAAAAATCAACATGGTCTGGACCCCGAATAGTCGGGGCAAGGTGATTTTTCTAGACCTTTTTGTTTACTTTTTATGGCAATGATAAAAAGTAAATCAAGGGGGCTGGGGAAAGAATAGCCCCATAAATAAAGTTAAATATAACTTTTTAACTGCTTAACTTTAAAATACTTTGCAACAATTCAATTTTTCATTTATTAACCTATGATGCAATAAGAATCTTGTAGACACACAATTCCTTATGGGAAGAATTTTTGATCTATGAATGAACAATCCCAACTATGAAATAAATTATTACAGCTACCCATATGACAAAGATGTAGAGTTTGTTTTTCT
>CAJAPL010000019.1 GCA_903943625.1 uncultured bacterium | reverse complement strand
GATTCTTCACTTTGTTCAGAATGACAAATTGTTAAGGGGGTGGTGTCAGTGGTAGCACGTCGGTCTCCGAAGCCGAAGGGATAGGTTCAATTCCTGTTCCCCTTGTTCTGTAAGGGTTTGAATAAAAATTATCAGCATAAGTCTGCTTTAAGAAACATGCACAAAAAAACTGAGTAAAATCCAGTTTTTATTTTTATTATAGAAAATTTGACAAAGAGGGATATCTAGATTACAATCAATATACCTAATTTATCCTGCTAAAAAAAATTCACTATGAATACGATCCAAGAAAAGATAAATCACTTTCAACCAATATGATGAGAAGATGCTATCTTGCAAATAGGTTTAGCATATGGAATGTCTATCGATGGTGAGAAGGCTATCTCAGCAACCAAAACATCATTGATGAACACTCTCAATAACCCTTCAAATGCAGATCTAACCAACGCAGCGTTTGTAAATGCAGTTACAATCGACACAGGATACGATGATATAAAAAATGGTAGATCAAAAAAAGTTGAAAAAAATAGCTGAGATATAAAATATTGTCTTCGACAAAAAGCAAAGTCTTTAACAGAGAAAGATTATGAAAAACTTTATTGAGCTTGATCCTATTGAGTTTATATGGGAGTAGAAATTGGTGGCAAGCAAAAAATATTAGTAAGAAAAGAATTTATGTGAATACCTACGATGGAATATCGTGATACAGAAACTGGCTTTACATACATCATCACAGAAGAGGAAATTATTGGTCCTTTTAAATATGGCTGTTATCTTTTTATGTGAAGTCTACACGCTAGCGGTAATAACAAAAAAAATTACATAATACCCTATAAACAAGATTGATCTATAGATCTCCAAGCGCAGTCTTATGAATTATAAAATATAATTTTAGTATCATTACATAAGTTTTAAACACAAGAATATACGCTTAAATATGCGTATATTTTTGATTTATCTACTTCAAAATACACCTAAATACAAAAAACTCTATAAAGCGGTTGACAAAACTGTGTAAAAAATTATAGTAAAAATAATAACATTTATTTTGTTTTTTTAATAATGAATCATAATGAATCAATCGTTCGCCATTGAGGCAATGGTTTATCTGCTATACAAACAATCTGAGAAACCGTTTGGTGATACCCAGTATTAGAAGATAAGTGGCTCCTAGAGGCCAAAAAGAATCTTTTAAGTATATTTAAAAAACAAGAAATCTGAGCCAGTGACAACCAAATGTTCCTGCTTAGTGTTAGGATAGATGATTGATATCAAAAGATAAAGAGCAACAACCACAAGTTTGAAGTGCAAATGCACCATGCTCTAAAAGTTTCTAAGCGACTAAAAGAATGAGGAGACGACGATTATGAAAATATGGAGTGACTATGAGACTATGTAGAAATTGAAATGGAGTGATGACCAAGAACTTTTGTGACTAGCAAAAATGGTAGCCTCAAGTTACGTGATATAGAAACTGGATATACATATGTTATGACACCAGAATGACTTATATGACCGTTTGAATACGGATGTGGAATATTCCAAGCAGATGTCGATGGCTGATTGGAAGATAAAGCTACGTTTGTAATACCATATACAAAACATGGTGGACTGGACGAAGATGCGAAGGTATATAATTGGACATCAGAATAATATCATAAATCAGCTTCCGATTACATATTATATAATATTTTCTTTATTATGGTTAGAAAAAGTGAGACAACAAAATCTAGGCATAAACTAGCATATCTCTTTATTGGACAGCTATGTGTCTAGGTATTTGTCACACTAGAGTATCTAATTCGTATATCCTAGCATAAAGGATGCGAAGTTGTGAGCTCTTTAACAAAGCAAGATTTCAAGCAAATAGTGGTGATTTGCTTAGGTAGCAATTTTTTTTCGTCTTACGAAAAAAGACTATCAGACAAATTGTCCATACTTGTCACCTGTTTTTAGTAGGCATTAGTGCCGATTATACAGCTTGGTTACTGGTATGTAAGCTTATTCCAATATCACTTGAAATCCTGTCTAGAATACATAACTTCAAAGCTAAGTTTACTGTGTGGAGACACAGAGACGAAAAGGACTCATTTATATCAGTGAGGCCTGATGGTAAGCTTATTTAGGTTTAGACGCCCTATATCCCCCTGTTAATTTATTAGCAGGATTGTTCATTAACATTGAATCTTCCCCCTTATTAAGAAAGTTTGCACTTTGTCATCCTGAATAAAGTGAAGGATATAATTTATATTCTTCGTAATACTCAGAATGACAGTAAATATTCTCAATGAGGGGGACGTAAAGGAAATCGTCTATACCGCTATCAGGATTCGCAAATATATAAATGAAACGGCACATCCTGTCCTATCGTTTAGTTTATTTGAAAAATTTTAGATGCAAGAAGCAGGGCACAAGACAAAAGATATTTAAAGGATTTTAAAATCTTTAATCTTGGATCATCAATCGCGTATCTAATCGAAAATGTGGTGTTTTCATATCTTGATGTCTATTAGTATTGGATTTGTCGGAAGACGCCCAAGAAACCGGACTCAGATTATTTTTAATTTATATTTTATTAGAACATGAACTTAAAAAAATTATTTGCAACTACATTAACAGTGTTAATGGTTGCTACAATGTTCCCAGTTAACTCATTGAAGGCTGGTTACAGTCCAGACCTAGAAGGTGCGTATGATTATGCATTTTCAAAATGAGCTACAACAATGAACTCAATTGAAGAATCAAATGTATATGGTACTTTGATCAGATCTCATATGGCAAAAATGTTGTCAGCATGGGGGACAGACGTACTTGGATTAACTCCAGATACATCAGCAACTTGTGAATTCACTGATATTGAAAATCAGACACAAGAAATGAAAGATTTTATAATTGAATCTTGTCAACTAGGTCTTATGGGACAATGAATTTCAGAATTCAGACCAAACGACAAAGTTACAAGAGCAGAATTTGGTACAGTTTTGTCTAGAGCATTACGAGGTGACAAATATGATGGAGCAACTCCATACTATGCTGATCACTTAG
>CAJAPL010000018.1 GCA_903943625.1 uncultured bacterium | reverse complement strand
GTACTGATAATTAGTTGATTGACCCCAATATGGAATATCTTTTGACGGATTCTCGCGTTTGTAAATTGAATAATGAGATGTAAAATGAAATCCATGATTAACATGGATTGTTGGAACAATTGATCGCCATTCTGTTATGTATATTTGCGGTTCCACTAACCCGCTATTTCTAACTATTGCATTTGGTAGTATGTGTTCAAAATGCTTTATTGCATCAGTTAACCTCATTGTTATTTGAGAAAATGGTTTATCATCTTGATTCCGTTGTTGCCAACCATTTATGCATAATCCCATGTAATTCATATTGCATAATACAGTGCCTTCATCAAATTCCGGGTAATCGAAACAACCTTCTCCATATAAACAATCATGTTCCAAAAAACTAACATAAATATAGCGGCCTAATTCATTTGCTGTATATAATAATTGAAGAATTTGTAGAACTTGAGTAAGATGAGCTGATTGTTTGTACCAACTTAATACTTCAGGAAATGGATTACTTGGAATTCTATTCCATACGCACGTAAAAATATCAGCTTTGCCATTAGCTGCTCGTTTTATTTCAGCAAGAGATTTATCAATAGTAGCGAAAGTCTTTCGTTCATGATTGTTTGTGTAAAATATGCCTAACTTAGTATTCCTAGATTTTGGTATTGAGCATATCGTGCCCTCTTTCCAAGAATCATTATCTATGGTTCCTTCATATTCCCAAGTCACGTGTAATTGCTTTACTACACCAGGATTTGGGTCACCACATATATCATTATTCACAGATAATAATAAACTGTCATTTATTAAACGAGTATTTAGAAGATTAGTTATATCTTGATCTCCGTATTTTGCCGATAGTATTCTCATATTATATTGGAATTTCGCAAGTAGAATCAGTGACACTTACTGGTGAGTATAAAACAGTAGGAGCATCTTTATATACTGATATAGTTGGACATGATTCCCTAAACTTATTAATTTCAAATGGAGTAGTTATTAAATGTATTCCATTTGGAGTTGAAATTTCGGATATGATTCTTCCTGGCTTAGGATCAATTGACTGTACAAATAATTCAGTTATGACTGATTTCGAAAATACTAAATCTTCATGTGAATCTATATCAACTAAGAATTTAACATTGGGATCGCTATGCTGTTCAGAACTAGAATTTGCATATAAGTTAATACTACCTCTAGTATTATTACTAGCTATCATATCCGCTAATCGTTTGATTGTGTGTAATGCAGTAGCATGTGAATTGCGAATGTTTAAACGGATGTATGCTCTGGCATGCGCAACTTCGCATGTACATAATATTTCGTCTTTCATCGCATCAAACTCAGCAAATGAAAATATGTAATAGGCTTTGATAAATCGACTGTTGACATTAAGCCTAGGATTATCTTTACGTCGTTTAAGAACTTCTATGAAATAATAATCATTGAGGTTTTCAAACCGTAATAAGCCTCGTATTTGTTTAAAATTGTTTACCATTGGTTATGGTTCCGATCAATTTTGCTGCCGGAATATTATTTATAGGTGTGCTATGTATAAATTACATGCATAGTAACAATAAGATAAGACAAATTATTACAAT
>CAJAPL010000017.1 GCA_903943625.1 uncultured bacterium | reverse complement strand
TGATGTTTTGTGTAATGAAATTCCACAGTCCTAGAATCTATATAAGGCTCTAAAGAATTCATTTCATAGGGTAATTTTTTTAATTCTATCATTTTAATTTAAGTTAAGATTTAAATATTACTATTTTAGGCTTATTAGTTTCCAACGTTAACAGCTAAGGTCTAAAGACTAATAGCTATCGACTAAGATATTAAAAGTCAGAAGCTATTTTTCAATAGATTTTTTATCTACACTTTATACAGACCATATAACTTTTTTAACAAACGTCAAGAAAATATACAAGATACAAGCTCTTTTTTTTGATAAAACTAGCCAACAGAATATAATTGAGTAACAAATTTATCTATAAATTATCCAAATGAGCTTCAACGCCTACAAACCATTCACCAAGAAAAGAAATTTATTTCCCAAGTTCACCATAGTGTTCTTGTTAGGTATTTCTTTTGCTTTATTGTTTTCTAATGCATTCCCTATAGTCACAGGGATAGAAAACGCTACACAATATATAAAAGAAATCATATTAACAAATGATGGAAGAATAGATGGCTCTCTTTGAGTAACTATAGACTGAAGTACATCATGAGGTCGCATATGATCAGACCTTTACTGTACAAAGGGATTTGATAAATGTATCAATATAAAATGACTATTAAGTACCTGAGATATTGTGGGGTTTTTAACTGGTAGGGATTTAAACATATTTAAAACAGCAGAAATAGATCCATTATCATGAAATATTATTAGTCTTCTATGAAGAGCAACTTCTATTGAATGATTGATGCGTGCTGCGACTTGAAACATTGCCAGTCTTCTATTAAGGGCGGATGCCCTAGAGACATTCAGATGAACAGCGTTAACCGATATCTCAAACCTTTTATGAAGAGCCACTTCTATTGAATGATTGATGCGTACTGCAACTTGAAACATTGCTAATCTTTCATGAAGGGCGGATGCTCTAGAGACATTCAGATGAACAGCGTCAACCGATATCTCCGACCTTTTATGAAGAGCCACTTCTATTGAATGATTGATGCGTACTGCAACTTGAAACATTGCTAATCTAGAAGCAGCAAGAACCAGCTTAACAACGGACTTACAGACAACAAGTTGAACTGCCAATCTAGTGTATAATGCCCTAAATGCATTATTAGTAAATATGACAAATGCAAGCCAAGATTGAAATACATTAATGACAGATTTATTAGTAGGTGTAGATTTAACAAGAAATTAAAAAACCTCAAAATAAATAGATGAAAATTCAACCCAATCAATATTCTTAGTCTTAGTTACACCGACCAAATCGTCGGTGTATTTTTTTATAGTTTCTAGATAATCTTTTGGTCATTTTATAATTAGCTTTTCAAGGTCAGCTCACATAGAGATTTGTTTCTCAGTTTTGTATTTCCTTACATATTCTACAATATCCAAAAATAAATTAAATTCTGATTTTATTTTTTCTTTATCATCTATCTTCAAGTAATCACTTACATCAGGATATTTTGCAATATTTACAGAATCTATTCATTCAAATTGTTTAAAATAGTCTTGGTAAATTTCCTCAGTAACATGTGGCATATATGGAGCTATCAGTCTAATAATAGCATAATACACTTGATAAAGAGTCCATTGAGCAGCTAGCTTCTTTTCTTCTCCATTTTCAAACAACTCTGGTTTATAAAGTCTTACCTTTACCATTTCTAGATAATTATCACAAAAATCTTTCCAGAAAAAATCCTCAAAATGTATCTTTGCTAAACCATACTCATACTTATCTAGATAATTTCTCATAACCACAATAGTCTCTTGCAACCTAGCTAAAATCCAGGTATCCGTTGGCAAAAGCTTAAGGCTCCCCTCAGAAGGGGCTGTAGGAGGGGTTTTGTTTCATTTTGCATTAACCCCCTCAGTCCCCCTTATTAGGGGGATATAATTAAAATCAGCCAATTGCATCTCTACAAATTGAAAAGCATTCCACAGTTTAGTGACTAGTTTTTGTCAGTTTTTGAGATCATTTTCATCAAAAAAAGCGTCCTTTCATAGCTGTAGTCCAAGCGCCCAATACCTCACAGAATCGGCTCACCAAGTTTCTATAAGAGACTCAGGATCAAATTTCGAATTTCATTTTGATTTACTTATTTTTTCTCATTTTGCAGCCAATAAGAATCATGAAACCATAATATCCTCAAATGGCTTCTCCCCGTCTCTCAAATATGTATGTAAGGTCGTATAAAGCAACCACGTACGTATAATATCATGAGATTGTGGTCTCAGATTTATAGGTAATATATTTTGCTTGTATCCATCTCTTTCAAGAAATCTTTGATTAATATATGG
>CAJAPL010000016.1 GCA_903943625.1 uncultured bacterium | reverse complement strand
TATACAATCAATGTTAAAACAAAGAGCGACTCAGTTAAAGGCTGAGATATCAGATAGTATGCAAAAAGGAATAACTCTCGATAAAGAAATAGAGCAACAATATAGAGATGTAGAGATGATAAGAGAAAAGTTAACAACTCATGAAGAAAGATATTTCGAATCAGCCTTCTATACAAATATTTACGAAGAGAACGAAGACAAACTAAAAGAACTATGAAAAAAATATGAACAAAAAATATCATGATATTGAATCAGGATAAAAAATTCTGTTCAAAGGATGGATGAATGATTCAATTCTAGCTTACCTGTCTGTCAGGATCAACTATGAATAGTGAGAAGCGCAATTACATCCTCATTGGCATGAAGTTTTCCATTTATATCAAACGATATGGTAAGCGATACGTGAATACTATACTGAATAAATCTGCACACTGGGTGACTAGTAATTTTTGATAGGTTTGATTCCAAATTACCAAACATGAACAGCGTAGTACTCGCAACTTCAGGAGCATGAAAATCGTTTACAGTAAAATTGGAAATTTTAAGATATCTCATAAATTGAATTGATGTATTGGTAATCGATCCAGAAAACGAATACAAAAGCCTATGTGAAAAAGTGGGTGGGACCTATATAAATATCTCAACTAGTTCACAACAACATCTAAATCCATTTGATATCCCACCAAAGATAGAAGACATCGAATATGGAAAATGAGATCTTTTGAGAAGCCAGATAATGACTCTAATCTGATTTATAAAACTTTTGATAGGAGAAACAGATACTGAAGAGGAAGCAATTTTGGATAAAGCCATCCAAAGCACATATGCTTTAAAATGATTTTCAATCAATGACGAAAGCTATGAAGGAAAAATACCACCGATCATGGAAGATCTTATGAACACACTAAACGGTATGGAATGATGAGAAACAATGTGATTAAAATTGAGTAAATACGTTACATGAACGTTTGGTAAAGTGTTCAATGACTACACAAACATAGATATCAACAGCAAAATAACAGTTATAAGTATAAGAGATCTTGAAGACGCACTCAAGACTCCAGCAATGTTTAATGTTTTAAATTTTATTTGGACCAAGATCAGAACTCACAAAAAAAGAAGATTACTGGTCTGTGATGAAGCATGGATTATGTTACAAAGCGAAATATCAGCAAATTTTCTTTTTGGACTAATAAAAAGAGCAAGAAAGTATTGATTATGAATTACCACAATATCACAAGATATAGAAGACTTTATAAGAAGTAAATATGGGAAACCGATAATATCAAACTCAGCATTGCAAATACTTCTCAAACAATCAACAAGTTCAATCAAATCACTTAACACCCTCTTATGATTGTCTGAAGCCGAACAACAAAGATTGGTTTCTTGTGGGATATGAGAATGACTAATGTTTGCTGGGAATCAACATGTATCAGTAAAAATATTAGCATCGCCCAAAGAGAAACAGTTTATCACTACAGATATTAAATAATTTATTTAATCAAAACACAATGAAGGAGATTTTGAAAGAAAACAAAAAAATACAATTAGCCTTATCATCAATAATGTTTTTTTCTCCGTTAATAAAAAAAGAATTATGAAGAGAAGCCCTAATACAGCAAGACAAGATCTTTATAGATTGATACATAAAATGCTGAAATATAAATCTCGGAATATTGCTTCTGATAATAATTTCATGAGCAATGTCATATTTCCTCGAAAACGATAGCATTTACTTAATATATCAAATAAGTTTGTGGGCACTAACATGACTAATTATTCTAGAAACTACTTTTATAATAAAAAATTTATTAGGTAATAAGCTACGACTCTTATGAAAAAGATAATATCAAAAGTATCAATATTCTTTTTACTTACAATGCTAGTATATTCTTATGTACAAGCTTGATGTTCTGATTTGATTATAAGAAAAATAACTCACGATACAGATTATTCTATAAACGCAAATCCTCTTATAAATATATCAATATCAAATCCATCAACAACAATATGTAATCAGTCATTTTCAGCATGATTTATTTCTTGTTTGCGAAATTGAACGACTGTTTTTCAATCAAACGCCCTCCCAACATTTATACTAAACGCATGATCAGAAATAACAGCGTGAAATCTAAAATTATCAAACTCCATATCAAAAGATAAGTGAGAAAAAAGCATAAATTGTAAATTGAGTAGTAATCCAGGGACAACAAATACATGATTCACAATAAATATAATAGAGGCAAACAGGTTTGACACATCATTAAACAAAAGCATACTTCCCATAAAATGAAACCTAGATGCCGCAGAATGAAGTTTATGAATACAATGAGCACAAAATTTTGTATTCAAAAAGACAATGGATATTGTATTCCCCATAATATTAGTAGTGGGATTATTAACAGCCATGATATGATTCTATAAAATATTATTCAGCGCAGGAGATAGCGCATACAAAGACTGAATAAAATTTATAACTTATTGAGTTTTATGAATTATTATAATCACAAGTGCAAAATATTTATGATCAGTAGTATTTAATGACCTTCTTGCATCATGAAATATGTTCACAATGTCGCCGGTGGATATGGCACAACAACTATACGAAAAAATAGCTCTACCATTTATTAAAATAGTGGTATACATAGTATTGTGATTTTTGTTTATATCTCTAGCTTTAAAGGTTTTTAGTTTTATAGTATCCTGAGACGATTCAGTCAAGAAAAAAGCATGATGAATAATTTTACGAGACATTATAGCAATGCTTATAATTGTAGGCTCAAAGCAAATTGTAGAAGCAATTTATGGTAAAAAAGCTCAAGTACTAAACGTAAACGCACAAAATCTATGAGACATAGGGACCTGAATATTGGCAGATAAAAACATCCCTATTCTATATAC
>CAJAPL010000015.1 GCA_903943625.1 uncultured bacterium | reverse complement strand
CACATTTCAACTTTGATTTTCTCAACTGCTTGTTGTTCAACCTTGATTTTCTCAACTGCTTGTTGTTCAACCTTGATTTTCTCAACTGCTTGTTGTTCAACCTTGATTTTCTCAACTGCTTGTTGTTCAACTTTGATTTTCTCAACTGCTTGTTGTTCAACTTTGATTTTCTCAACTGCTTGTTGTTCAACTTTGATTTTCTCAACTGCCTGTTGTTCAACTTTGATTTTCTCAACTGCTTGTTGTTCAACCTTGATTTTCTCAAGTTAATTCTTGAGCAAATGTGCTATATCATTCATACAATCAGATACTGGCGATAAAGGTTAAAGCTAATTTTATAGCTATAGCTCATCATACAATACCAAAAATATATTTTCTATGATGCCTGCGTATATGATGAACCACCTTTTTAGAGTGTTTCTGTAAATGTTCTTGAAATGTAGCCATGTTTAAAACAATATATATAAAATCGTTAGTTTGTTAATTATATTCACAAAAACGGGGTTTGTCAAATTTTGTTATACTTTTTTTAAAAAAATACTGCTGCCTACGATAACACCCAAGAGACAACAGTATTATGATATTTAATCTAGTCTAGCTTCTATAATTTTGACAATAATTTTGTTGATTGTAATCGCAATCATATTTCCTGTAGTAAAGATGGTTTAATCCCCTCTTTTATAGTTATATTTGTAGTATCATTGGCTGAGCCATAGCCTAAATTAAATCAATCTACAAGTATGTCTGCAAATTCTCACCTTGTTACCATCCCATCATTTGATTTCACTTTAAAGTTAATCTCCTTCCCGACTAACTTAGATAAAATACGATTCATATCTTGAATGTTTACTAACCCATTGGGATGAACAGTTGGTTTTCATGTTTTGGTATCGAATCAATAGTCTAGGAATCAATTGTGATAAGCATATTCAAAATATTTTGCGTAAGATTCTTCTGGGTTTAAACCAGATATATTAGCAACGTGATCCAATACATATACGTTTAATTCTTGATTCTCTTTTTTTAGTATGGTCTTTGTAAGCATTATGATAAACTCATAATTACGGAGATAATTTTCTGGGTAGAACTTATATGCCTGAGCGTTTATAATTCATAAATCAGCCAATACTTGTATATCTTCTTGATAATCATTATTCATTATATCTGAGAAATTATTTTTCCAGTCGCCTGAACATAGGGGTTGTGTATTATTAGATGCCTTCAGTCAGAAATAATTAACCACATATTTTGTATACTCTCCCCTTGTTATAGTAGCTTCTATAGCGGGGATTTGGGGCATCCCTCAAGAGTCTGATAATAATGGGAATTGTTTATTTATATTTGTGAATATTTGTCTTATTGTGCTGAATGAGGTGTTTTTTTGGAAATATATATTGGAGGAGATATCGAGGTTATCTATTCATTCTAGAAATCATAACTCATAAGCCGTATTTAGATATTTAAGGAAACTTTTATCTATATCTGATCAGGCGGTTAAGAAATAGTTTTTTTGAGATAATCACAATTGAGTCTTTAAGTCGTATCATACTTTAGAGCGATATGAATCTACTAAGATCTTTATCATACAATAGAAACGCAAATCATCATTTGGCATAAATTTATTAGTTGATCAAATAACGATTCCCTTGGAATATAGAATCATTATATAATCCTTATATATGCTATCCTGGATGTCTATAAATGGTAGTCACAAATCTTTTGTACATGCTAATTGTTTGGGAGCAATTGATTGCCCCGCTAAAAGATTATTCTGTTCATTTCCCTGTACCGATGATTGTTCTGAGAAAAAGCTAAATACTTTACTTACAAAATCTGATAATTTACTTGTCTGTTGGTAGCTTTGATCCAGATTCGCTAGGAAATTCTCGTTTGTCCCTAGAGCGTATGTCTGAGGGGCGGAGAAGAAGAAACCAGCCATTAATGTGATAACTACTACACTAGTTATCGGCCTTGTAAGCCTTGCTTGTGATCTTTTGAGGGTATCCTCCATGCAGGATGGGGTTATGTCCTAAAACGCTTCGTATTATACCCCTCAATTACTATTTGTCAATATCAATATATTATAAAATCTGTTGTTTTAAAATGTAAAATATATACTTTAAATCTGAAATATTGTTGATAGGCAGGTTTTAAATTTATTTTGGCAATTTATGAAATATTTTATAGAAAAGATTAATTGAGTAGAATTTGTTTTTGTCCCTATGGAAGATAGCAATTCTGTGACTATTGAAATTATGTGTAAGGCGGGATGTATCTATGAAAACAAAGAGAACAATGGCATAAGTCATTTTTTGGAACACCTATTTTTTAAATGATGAAAAAAATATCCAACTTCAATATCTGTTGCTGAGGCTGTTGATAAGTTTGGATGAGAATTTAATGCTTATACATGAGAAGAATATGCCTGATATTATATAAAATGTGCCCCAGATTTTGTTTATAAGGCAGCTGATGTGCTGTGAGACATGATGATAAACCCTCAATTCCCCAAGGAAGAACTTGAAAGAGAAAAATGAGTCGTGATACAGGAACTAAAAATGTATGAAGACAATCCCATGGCGATGGTAATGAAAAACTGGCAGCTATTTTTCTATTGAGATAATAGCTATGGTTGGCCAATACTATGAACGATGGAAAATATAGCATCTTTTACACAAGACATGCTATTTGAGCATAAGGCTAATTTGTATACGAAAGATAATTTAATTATCGTAGTTGCCGGCAGAATAAAAAACCTAGAAGAGTTAAAGGGGAAGTTAGCTGATACATTCTGATTATTACCCGAGAAAAGGAAGCTAGATAAACCCGAGTTTAAACATACTTTACCCAAACAAGATAGAGAGTTTTGGGATCAAAAAACCAATCAAAACCACCTTGTAATATCTGCTGTGGGATTTGATTGAAATGATGATACTAGATATGCTGCAAATGTGCTCGCTACCATATTAGGTTGAAATATGTCGTCAAGATTATATCAAAATATAAGAGAAAAAGAGGGACTATGTTATTATATTAGGGCTGGCCATGATAGTGGTCAAGATTTGGGAGCATTTATTATGAGAGCTGGGATAGATAAGGAAAGATTCAATTTTGGGGTAGAAAAGATATATGAGGAGATTCAAAAGATTGCTAACTGAGAATTTTGACAAGAAGAGTTTGATAATGCTATATGATACAATATCTGACAAGTACAAATGTGAATAGAAAGTTCAAATGAGATGTCTAGTTTTATATGATCTCAGTATCTGATTTATAAAAAAATCGAGACATTGGATGAAATACTACAAAAATATCAAAATCTAACCATAAAAGACGTAAAAGATATAGCTTGAATGCTAGATAAAAGCAGATTATATTTATATTGGATACAGTAATTATTTTATAATAGTATCTTCTATATATTTTAGATTGTCTTTTATTTTTCCAAATTCTTTAAATATGTCTGGATCAAAATCTATTCAGGATAACTTTTTTTGGTGCTCGTCTTTATAGGTTTTAAATAAAGTTTCAATTCGGTGTAAGATTTTGGGATATGAATATTTATTATCTCTATGTTTTTGGGTCCATTGATGAAATGTATCAAAAGGCGATATTTTTCAGTATTTACCTGCTAGCTCGAGATATGATTCATTATACTTATTTCGAGATATTGGAGGATCTATGTGTGGGTTTTCAGGTAGCAAAAGCTCCAATAGACGTTGGTGTTCAGTAAGTATGTTTTCCAAATCGTTTAATTGATTTGCGACTATTCATATTATCTTTTGTAAGTCCTTAAATCTGTTTAAAAGTTTATTTTTGGCTCATTCTAATGATTTAGAAGCCGTAATTTTGTTTCCAAAAGTCAGATTTTGTAAGTTATGTAAATTAGCTCATAAGATTCTAAAATTTGTTGCTCATTCGATTTCTGATATAATATAATTCAGTTTCCTCCTAAATGCTCAATCCTTCACATCAAAACCAAGAGTCCTAATTTCCTGAGCCAACTCAATAATCCTTTGTTGTGAAAGTTTATAATCATCTTGTTTTTCTTGAGATGATTGAATTGTATAATATTGGCTCCTAACAGCATCATAGATATTTGAAAAAGTATTAAAGATCGTCTGTATTCTTGAACGTCTTTTTTCTCACTTAGTCAAACGTCATCCTTTGTGGACTAATTTCTCTTCGTTTTTGAATATAATTATCTTATCGTCGATAAAAATTATTCTAGAAGAATCCTTTTTTAGTAATCTAGCTCTTTGGAATATTTCATCCAATTCAGATTGTATTGTAGGGGATTGTGTATCGATATCGAATAGTTTAACAAAATTTTCTGGTAGTCTTGCTGTATCGTATGGTATATATCAAATTAAAAGATTATATATTTGCCTATTATATTGGTGATCATTATGTTTAAATAATTTACCATTTCACTTGAAAAGATACTCGTTTGGCGAGAGTGATCTCGCTAGGTTTTGATACAACTTAGCACTTAAAATTTCTCTTATCCTTGCTCGCGCAAATACTCATTCGACTTCAAAAATATCTCAATTTGCGATACCAGCCTCTCGATGTAATATTTTTCCTTGGATGTTCATTTTAGTATTTTAGGTTTAAACTGAGGGAATATTAGTCTTTATTAATTTAATTTCAAGCTGTTGTTGACTTTTTTGTACTAATATATATAGATAGAGAATAAAAAATAAAGACTATGCTTATAAACTATCTTCTAAAGCTAAGGGAAGAGCTTAGTCTACCTTGGTATGACTATGAGCTCAATGTTGCAAATCACCTGATTGATGAACTTTATGCTGAGTTGAAAGAAAAATCTGTTCCTCTGATGATTGACGAGAAAATCAAAACTATCCAGGATTGTATCAGAGAAGCGGAAGATTTGTTTGCTAAGGAGAAAAAAGAATCAGGGCGCAACCAGATTAAGCCGGAAAAATTTGTCTACAAAAAGATCCGCATAAAAAGAAATTTATCAGTTCTTTTGAAAAAGGTAGAAGAGAGACAAAAGAAAATGAATTTGCAAAAAAATGGGTAATAGGTTTTCTATCCCATTTTTTCTATATATCTAGTTCTAAACTAATCGGACAATGATCAGATCATTCAACAGAAGTCTGATGAATAATATTTTTTATCATAGGCACAACAGCTTGAGATACTCGAAAATAATCTAATCTCCAACCGACATTCCTGGGCCTCGCTCATGCACGATATGACCGCCAGGTATATTGATCTTTTAGGTCTGGATTAAAGTGACGAAATATATCTGTGTATCAATTTTCAATTAATTTATCCATTTCTGCTCTCTCGATAGGGAGGAATCAAATTGAATTTTTATTTTCTTCTGGTCTCGCAATATCTATGGCACGATGGCATATATTAAAGTCTCAGGTTGTAACTATCTTTTCTCATTGATCCCTGAGTTTATTTATATAATGAATAAAATGTTCGTAGAACTTTAGTTTATAACTAAGCATTTCTGTTCAATCTGATTTATCTCATCAATTTGGGAAATAGATATTGAGTAAAACAAACCCCCTTACTTCACCCTTATCAGGGGGACAAGAAAATTTTGTCTCTACTACCCTACCATCTTCATGAAAATGCTCTATATCTTCAAAATGAGATTTAGATGAAATCAGATTTAAATTCTTTTTATAAAATGTAGCCGTCCCAGAGTATCAAGGCTTGGTTCAAATGTGTCGTACTCGATTGTAATCTTGCATATGATAGCGAAACTCTGCTGGCAGTTGTGATTCGAAAGCTTTTGTTTCCTGTAAGCATATGATATCTCGATCGTTTTTTTTGACTCGATCATAAAATCATTTCTGCAGAACAGCTCTAATTCCATTCACGTTTCGTGAGGCGATTTTCATATTATAATATCTAAGGTAAATGATGAATTAAATTTATTTCTTTAGAAAATATCTACGTAAAAGAAGAAAAGTGACATAGGCTATGATCAAGCATAATCCAAGAAATATAGGATATGCGAATCTCCGATTCCCCGGACCAGTCATCATGCTCCGCTCCGACATTCATCATATACCAGCTATCAAAGTCAATGGCATGAAAATAGCATTTACAAAAGTCAGTCTGGTAATAGTATCATTATTTTTTATACCAACAAAAGTATCGTAAGCTCACATCAAAGAGTCAATCCTTTCTGATAATACATTTATAGTGTTAAT
>CAJAPL010000014.1 GCA_903943625.1 uncultured bacterium | reverse complement strand
TCTATCTATTTAGTTAAATATAAAAAAGTCTAATCTTAAATTTGATTGGACTTTTTTACTCAACATATTTTTTAAAAAAATGATTTGACTTTTATATGATTAAGCATATTAGTATTTTGTTTTATTTTATATTCTCAATATAAACATGAAAGCATTAACTCGAATTTTTTTAATCCTTTTAATTGTGTGATGATTAAATCGAGCTTTGGTTTGATTATTTAATTTTGATCTGGTTGGATTTATATTTGGTTATATGTCAGTTGTGTCTCGTATAGTGTACACACTTGTCGGTGTATGAGCTATATGGACTTTGGTTGTAAAATTGAAGTAATAATATTAAATTTTATTGGTCTATAAACCTATAGTTTTTGTTTTAGAATGTTATTCACTAGATTTTTGTAGTAATCTGGTTTCGTTTTCTAGTACTAGTTTTTGTATTATATCTTCCATGTTTCACATGAGTACTGATGGTATGTTTGATCGTGATTCATGTATCCTATGGTCTGTAATCCTATCTTGAGGATAATTGTATGTCCTTATTTTTTCTGATCTATCTCATGTTCATATTTGATCTCATCTGAGGGATTTTTCTTCTTTCATATTTTTTTCTATTTCCAATTGATATAATCTTGATTTTAATACAGAGAAAGCTTTTTCTTTGTTATGCATCTGAGATTTGCTATCTCATATATCTACGATTAATCCTGTTGGTAAATGTTGTATCCTGACTCATGTTTGGTTTTTGTTTGCGTTTTGTCATCATGAAGAAGATCCTGCGTATGTGTCCATCTGGATGTCTTTTGGGTCTATTTTTATATCTACATCTTGAGCTTCTGGCATGATTGCTACAGTAACTGTAGATGTATGTACTCTTCATTGAGATTCTGTTTCGGGAATCCTTTGTACTCTATGTACTCAGCTTTCAAATTTCATTATAGAATAAACACTTTCTCAAGATATTTTGACTATTACTAGCTTTACTCATCATATATCACTCATTTGTTCTTCTACTATTTCAGTCTTTCGTCATTTTTTCTGAGCATATCATAGATACATTTTGAGAAGTTCTGTACCGAATAGTCATGCTTCATCTCATCAGGCAGCGGGTCTGATTTCCAAATAAATGTTTTTATCATCCATCGGATCTTTTGGTAATAGGGCTATTTTTATTTTTTGATCCAAATCTTCTAACTTTGATTTTGCTTCCTGAAATTGTTGTTTAGCCATTTCTATGATATCTCAATCAGTTTCTGTTTTAATTATGTCTTCAGCTTCTTGTAATTGATCATTATAATTTCTGTATTCTATAGAGAGATTGTAGGCTTTCTCTAATCAAGACATTTCTCTCGAAATTGATACTACTTTTTGTTGGTCGGACACTATATTCTCGTCCATCATTTGATTCCTGAGGGTTTCGTATTTTTTTATAACTGATTGTAGTTTATCTAACATTAGCGTTGAAATGTAAAAATGTAAAAACATTAGAATGATTTATAATGTCATCAATCCGCTAATAGAAAATATTTCAGAAAATGGTAAAAAGTATATTGAATACAAACTGAGTAGCTTGCGATATAATAGGTCAAACAAAGAAAAGAATGAATATAAGTAAAAAAATTCAGTATCTTTCTATGTTTTGAGATTGTTCTTTTAGGAAAAACTTTACTATTCTAAACCCATCTAATGGAGGTATGGGGATTAAATTAAATATGGCTAATGCAATATTTAATATGCTAAATCTTATCCGGAATAAGTTTATAATATCTATGTTTGATTGAAATATCGATGTTATGGGCAGTCATAATGTTTTTGAATAGATTAGTATTATAAATATTCATATTATCGCCAGTACTAAGTTAGTTGCTGGTCATCATAGGGCTACTATGAGTTCTCATTTTAGTGGATTCTTGTAATACATGGGATTAACTTGAACTGGTTTCCCTCGTCAAAAATTCACCAGAAAAATCATTAAAAATCCTATTGGGTCTATATGTTTTAACGGATTTGGGGTCAGCCTACCTTGTAATTTGGGAGTAGGATCTCAAAGTTTATAAGAAATATATGCATGAGCATATTCATGTAGCCCAATAGATATTGCCAGTATGATTGCTAGTTGTACTATTTCCAATACATCCATTTTTATTTACTTAAATTTTTTCATATAAAATTTGTAAAATTGGACATATTTCGTAATTTTTTTCAATCTATTTTTACGTTTGAAGTAAGATTTAGATTCCTGTATATCCTTTTTCTTCGATTGTACTCGTAAATACTATCGTATCATGTTTTAAATAATTGTTTTGATATGTCCGGTTTTAATTGTAGTTTTGTAAATGTATTTCAAAGTATCAAAAATGGCATATCTTGTGCATATATTTCATTTATAGCACCTGCTGTTTTTTCTATATCTCACTTAAAATAATCTTTTAGCAGTCAAACCATTTTGCTGTTTGTATATTGAGATGGGTTGATGTTTGGTTTCTCTATACTAAGCAGTTTTATAATGTCATTTTTTAGTCATACATCTATATTGCTTATTACTATATCGTAATTTCAAACTGTTAATTTTCATTCTAACTGATTAGCATCATCAAATCATTCAAATACGAAATTTTCTATAATATCAAATTTTTTGAAGATTTCTTTTAATCTATTGACTACAAATATTGAGTTGGGTTCTTTAAAATAAATTACAGTTAATTTAGGCTCAAGCCCGTTGTTTCAAGATCATATTTGATTGCTTATCAAGTTGTATATATCTAGACTCAATATTGTTTCTTTTTTTCATTTTGATGTTCAATATAGGTTTAATTTATTCAATCAGTTTGCTAATTCATTTTGACCAAGAGAAATTTTTATAAGTTTTTATTTCGCTGAGTATCTTTCTGGAGAGGATTCTTTTCATGTATTATAGTTTATACTTATTTTATCGTATATTTTATCTATGTTTATGTCGAGATTTATATCTCAACTTAAATTTTCTATATAGAAAGTTAATCTGTTGTTTACTCAGTTAATTGATACTCTATCAGGGAGTTGTTTTATTCATATATCTAGTAAGTCTTCTTTGGTTATAGCAGAACCCAAAGATATGCGATTTATGAAACTTTTTATATTTTCTCACTTACTGAGAAAGTAATTAAACAAACCTCAATCATCCTTTTTTATATAGTTCATATAATCTCAATTGAAAAAGTTGCTTATTATAAGTCACCCTAGGGCTCTTCTAAGTCTTACGCGAGATTTTTCTGACTTTGTATTAAAAAATATTGCCATTAATTTTGTACTAAGGAGATTTTTTGTTATATAAACATCTATTTGCTGTGGATTAACATAGGCATCGACTATCGATGTTTTTCACTGACTTATATTATTTGAAAACTTTTCAAAAGATTCTAGGTTCTTTACCTGATAGAATCATAATTTTGTATCGTTACACTTTCATAAATCAAAAATTAAACTATATGGATCTGATGTTTGTGGCATTATTTTTCAGCAGTTTGAAAAAACCGGTTCTATGGAAAAGTTTTGTTGGTAATTCTCTATACTATCATCTATAAGAGCATGCTTTGGTAATATATAATTTACAAAAAATAGAGTATTATCTATAGAACTTTGTGGGAAAATTACTTTTATTTTGTCTGTTTCGTTTAGTACTATTATATCTTTGTATGTATTTAGTTGTTTCACGTTCCAGATATTCTTTTTGATGATTTCGTTATATGTGAAAAATATGTCTTCTAATCTAAGCGGAACTCAATCTGATCGTTTGTATTCTCAGGACAAGGATACATAATATGTCTTGTAATCACTCGTTTTGATGTCACATAGTTTATTTTCAAATACTATATTTCAGGCCTTGTCGATATCGTAATCTAAACAGTTGTTGAAAAGGAATCATTGATAAAAGATACTTTGTCGATCGTTTTTTAGATAGGGGAGGTATGATGTCGTATTAAATATTCATTCAACAAATGTTCATCATTTTGCTATTACTTCTTTGGATGATGATCGTATGTATTGATAAAATACATAAATACTCACTAGTCCCCAAAGTACCAATGATATAGAAAAAAAATACCTTAAAGTTCTCTTTATAGAATTTTTTTCTCTAAGATAAAACATATTATTGGATATATGGTAAAACCAAAGAGATTAATAAGAATATAACTCAAGATACTATCGCTACTTGCTTGAGTTTTCATTCTATTGATTTTTTGCTTCAATATTCATTTGACCCTGAAAGACCTCCGATTCATAGTCATAATCCTCACTTTGGAGACATCATCAGAACTGATCAAATAAATATAACTCAACTTAAAATCATAATTGCTATCAGCGCTATTTTCATTTTTTTTCTTACATAAAAAAATAAATTTGCTGTAGTTTATCTATTTGCTTGTTAATTTCAAACAAAACAAGTATAGTGCCAAATGCCATATTTATCTATAAAACTATTTGAAAAATACTTGTTAAAAAATACAATACTAGAGTTTATAAAATTATATGGAGTTATGATTATTTGAAAT
>CAJAPL010000013.1 GCA_903943625.1 uncultured bacterium | reverse complement strand
GAAAAAATATCTGAATACTTGGATGACGGGACAGATGATAATTCTCTTCATCTTTTAATGCTTGCTAGAGAAAAGAAAAATGTTATTTTGAGACAATCTTTTGTTGTCGGATTGGGATTTTTTGATGAGTTTGTTGTGTGGGCACAAGATTATGTAAATAATAATATAGCCTTGGACGAAATCAAATCTTTTGATGATTTAACTAGAGATTTAATAAAATATCAATCTATTGTGAATTTTAGAAAACTGGTTGAAGACAAGTACAAAGAATTAATATATGATAGATATGAACAATTATTTGATGCCAATGAAAGTCTAGAAAAAAAAGATTATGACTATGTATTGAGCCAACTTTCTTATTTACAAGAGGCCTATGACCCTAGTAAAATTTCTAGAAAAGCCACATTTTTTAGCTTAAAAAACTGAGCTTATCTATGAGATATTTATGAATTTTTTAATAAACTGCAAAAAGACTTATTACCAGATTTGGAATCTAAACTTAGTTGAGTATTGTTAGAATGATTTAAGAGGTATAATCGTGTGGAATAATTTATACGCCAACTCTAAAATAAATTTCTTTATCAACCAACTCCCTTTTGGTTCATCGTTTGAGAGCTGAAATCTGTTTCATGATTTCTATTTTTTCTGGAGTATTTACTACTGGTTTTAGCCGAGGCAAATCTGTTTGAAAACTAAACGGTCTTGTTTGTTGGTTGTTTATGGCAATTTTTACTGCTGCTCTATGTGCGTCAGCATTAACAAGATCTGTCTGACTAAATTCTGGGGCCATTTCTTTTTCCAAAAATTCTGCGTCAGGGGCTCAGACTTTATATATGAATAAATTACCTATGTTACCAAAGATTGTTTTGGATAGATCTAAATTTCATCATAGTCATTCTTGTTTAAGTTGATCTATATATTGATGAGCAATTGTCAAACCGAGCTTATATTTTCTAGCTTCTGATAATATACTTTCGATAGATTTAGATACATAATTTTGAAACTCATCTATATACAAGAAATATGGTTTTCTATCTTTAGGGTCTAATCAGGCTCTCTTAAGTGCGGATAGTTTTATTTGCATAGATATCATTCTTCAGACTAGTTGACTTGGGATTTCTCCTGTTAATCATTTAGATAGTTTTACCAATATTACTTTTTTTTCATTCATAGCATCAAAAAAATTGAATGCTGATTTGGGTTGTCAGATTATATTCCTGATATATGTACCAGTAGTAAATGGTCAGAATTTTGCTTGTATAAACGGTATAATTTCTGCTTTTTCCCTTTCTCACATTTTTTTGTATGTTTTATTCCATCGTGCCGCAATTACAGGATTTTTTACGTTTCTTATTTTGGATTCTGCATAAGCGTCATCAGTAAAGAGTCTCATAATATCAACGAGAGTTCATCATTCTGGCTGTTCCATAAGTAGAAAGCATGCATTACGGAAATAATCTTGTATACGTGGGCCGAAGATTTCTTCTCCATACATAGATACAAACATTTCTACAAGATCGTTCGTCATTACGTCTCTTTCATCTTCGGTCTCTGTTCCATCCAGTGGATTAAAAGCAAGAGGATACTCTGTATTTGCTAGATCAAAATATATCAAATCGTCTATTCTTTCTTTGGGGAAATATTTCATTGTATCGTCGACTAAATCTCCATGTGGATCTATAACGCAAAATCAATTCCCCAATCTAATGTCTTCTAATATTGATGTTTTCATAAGAGTTGATTTACCAGAACCAGTTTGTCCTAGAATATATACGTGCCTAAATCTATCATCATTGTCTGTTCTTAATCTTACTTCTTTTTTTACTCAACCGTAATTGTTGAATCATAATAGTATTCATTCAAGTGGTAAATTATCTGGAGCTGGAATGATTTTATATCTTTGTCGTGATATGCGCGGATTTAGATTAAATCTGGCATGTGGAAAGTGAACTATTGATGATAGCTCTTTGATGTTGAGAATAGTTTTTTTGTCCATTTCATTGATATTCTTCCGTCGTCATCTATCTGTAAAAAATATTCTTTGAACTGTTTCTTTTGCAAAATTAACTATGTCTTTTGCTTTTTTAAACTTTATCGTATTTAGTCATATATAGTTATATTGATTGAATAGCCTAGATATGTCATCTACAATCTTTCTTGGTCTTGCTGGATTTGTAGAAGTGGCAAATGTCCTTATTTTAACACTAAACAATTCATCATCCATTTTTTTATCAAAATCTCATAGTTGTTGTTGAGAAAAATCATGTTTGTGATCTTCTTCGTTTTTCTTTGATTTATCGTCTTTGGACTCGTTTTTAAATCATTTTACAATTTTTAGGAATGTTGATTTCCATCGTCAATGATCTTTTCCTTTTTTTATTTTTTCAGCTTTTTTTCTAAGTTTTTTTAGCCATGATTCTGCAAGTGGTTCTACTAATATCTGTAAGAGTAGTTTTTCTTCTTTATCTATTTGTGAACAAGAAGAGAGGATGCTATCCATAGGATCTGCTTCAAATGACTCATAAGTTTTGATAGGGTGGACACTATGTTTT
Source organism: uncultured bacterium (assembly GCA_903943625.1). Taxonomy (GTDB): domain Bacteria; phylum Patescibacteriota; class Gracilibacteria; order Absconditabacterales; family Absconditicoccaceae; genus UBA6263. The sequence continues at coordinate 2,310 of CAJAPL010000013.1, read as the reverse complement.
GTGAGTTGAAACTCTCATCATGCCATGTATTTACCAGCTTCCAATAGTTTAGGTTGATCTATGTTGTCGACTATTGCTCAAGCATAAAATGAGGCCATCATTTTTTCCATTGTAGCTAGATGATCTTCTGGTACTCAAACTATAAACTTTATCATTTCCCTCTCTACCAATATTTCCATACTTATGTAATTGTTTCAACGTTTTTTGAACGTTCTTTTATCCTCATATATTGCATAAAAATTTTTATAAACCTGGTTCATTATTTCTATATTGTTTTTCATGGTCTGAGTATGATCTGTAGCTTCTATGTCAGAGCTTCTGGCTACGGCATTTTTGGGGATTCTGATTTGTAGAAATCTTATTTTATCTGCTTGAGATTGTCTATGTTTTATTATTAAATCCAAAATTATTAATCTATAAAAGATCATTCACAAGCCTATGATTATTCATAGGATTAATAGGGTAATAATTACTGTTATGAATTCGGCATTCATTATCTTGTAGATACGTTAAAATGCGCGTAGTTAAATTATAATTAAATATCAAATAAAAGCAAATTTACATAATGTAAAAGCATAACAAGCTAAAAATATGAAACTACTAAAATCGGACTTTGTTATAGTGGTTTGTTTTTGATATATTTCTTTAGAAACTCCATTATGTTCTCTTTTTTGTTCCTATGCTTGATATCGTCCATTACTCGATTTAGCGTTTTGTGTATAAGCTCTCAAACTATTGGTCAGGGTTGTATTTTAAAATATTTTATTATATCATTTCAGTCTATGACTAGATTTTTTACTATAAATTGTCATTCCTTGTCGTTTAGTTTCTTTAACTGAGCTTTGAGTTCTCAGACATCTGAAATATCACTGCTATTTTGTAGGGGATTGTATTGTCAGAGCCTATCCGCCATAGCTATATCCAGCACATTATTTACTTTTTCAAATCAAGCTTCACTTAGAAACTTTCTAAGTTTTTTCTCTCTATTATCTGCTGTGGCATTCAATATTTCTTCTGGTTTATGGTGTCGAGCTATATAATCACATATTTCACTTATTTCTTTGCTAGAAAATCAGAGATTTGAAAAATCTTTTTTTGCTAGTTGGGGGCCACTTCTTCTATGATTATTTGGTCATGCCATAATTTCTCTTATTTCGTCTTTTGATAGCCCATTTTTATAATCGGCAAACTGTACCGGCTTACCGACGTCATGATATAACATAGCAAATCTCACAAGTGGGTCTGTATTTGTTTTTTGTAATTGATAGAGAGTGAGCATAGTGTGGGCGTAAACATCAAATGGATGATACCTTATGGGTTGCTCTATTTTTTTTGTTTTTGCAAGGGATGGAAATAGATATTTTAACATGCCAGACTCATCCAATAATGCTGTGAATCAGAATGGATTTCAATCTCTGAATGTCTTAAAGATTTCTTCTTTTATTCTCTCTTTTGCTATGTTTTTGATAAGTTTAGAATTCTTCTTTAGGCTTATCCATGTTTCTTTCCCAAAATCAAAGAGTGAAATTTTTGTGGTCTGTTCTGTTCCTTGACTTAGGTTTTGTAGCTTTTGATTTAGCACATTCACAAATCTGATTGCTCTTATCAATCTAAGCGCATCTTCTTGAAATCTCTTATCTGGCTCGCCACAGGTTTGTAATCTCCTATTTACGAGATCCTGTATTCATTGAAATGGGTCTATGATTACTCTTATTGTATTTGAACTTATCTGAATATTTTTGGATTTGGGCTGAGATATTATTTTATTTTTCAGGATATCCAATAAATAATCCAAAAAATCTGGCTGGAAAGCTCAGTTTTTAAATAACTTTTTTATATGATCTGGGTTTTGTATTATCAAAATATTTAAACCAGGTAAGAAATTTATTCAGTCTTCTTTTAATATTTCTAGTTGATCCCTTTTTTCTTCAATTTTTTTGCTACTTGGGATATTAAATTTATATTCAGTAGAAAAATAGTAAATACAGTTGATTGTAAAGTCTCTTCTTGCTGAATCCAAAAGTAGGTCATTACTTCGTGTTATCTTGTCAGGATGACGGACGTCTTTATATCATGATTCTGTACGTAGGGGAGTCAATTCGTACTTTATTTCGTCTTTAATCAGTGTAATTGTGCCAAATTTTTCTGTCATGAAGTGAGATATATCTTTTTTATCCATTTGATTGTATATTTCGATTGGGTTTCATGTCATTGTGAAATCTATGTCTGTGGGGTTGTTTTCTACTCAAAGTAGGATGTCTCTGATAGATCAACCGACAAGAAAGATATTTTTATTTTTAAATTTTTTAG
>CAJAPL010000012.1 GCA_903943625.1 uncultured bacterium | reverse complement strand
AAATAAAAAAAAATACATATGATTTACTTGACCACAACAGATAGGAAAAATCATGATATTCGTTTTTTCCTAAATAGGATTGACCTTATGGTTGATCACAATAGCTATCTAATCTTAGTTATTGCCAATGAAGATGACCAAGCAACATTTGGCAGACAGATAGAAAGATCCCATTTGGCCGAAGTCAACTGGCTCCTCACAACATCCGCAGAATTTGATGCATTGGCGGATCAATACGGCAAGCCATTCCTGAGTCTTTTCTTGGGTGAAATCACTCTCACCAACAAGAAGGAAGTTAAATTGGGGCTCTATCCTTCTTGGACCTTACTGGAAATTGCCACTGAGCACAAAACTTCTCCTTTCGATGAGGCTATGGCTCAGGTCATAAATGAAATAGTGGATCAGATCTTCTATAAGAGCGACACATTTGATACGATCCGAACAGATCGATTTCTATCACTTACGAGCGCCCTTATGAATTCAGGTATGTTTAAAATGATATCCAATCCAAGAAAATATTATGGCGTTGGATAAAACACGAAGCTTCTCAGTTTTTGGGGAGCTTCTGTCGAATATAAAAAAAAGCGACTTTCATCGCTCTCTATTTATCATTTAAAATTTTTAATTTCATATAATTTTCTTCACTTCTTTTGCTATCATAAGTTCTTCATTCGTAGGTATCACTCGTACTTTTACTTTGCTATCTTTGCTACTTATTTCTCCTTCTTTCCAGCCTTCTATATTTTTTTTATTATCCAATTTTATTCCCAGCCAATCCAATTTTTCACAGACTAGTTTTCTTATTAAATCGGATCTTTCTAGTACTCAGGCCGTCATCACGATCACATCTAGTCATCATAGCAGAGCAGTATAAGCTCAGATATATTTGATTATTCTATTCACGTACATTTTAATTATCATGCTAGCTTTTTTATCTCACTTTTTGTAAGCGACTATAATATCTCTCAAGTCACTGGATTTTTCTCGCAATCATTTGAGACCACTTTCTTTGTTCAAAATATTCTCAACCTGCTCAGCAGACATTTTTTCTTTCTTCATTAGAAAAGGTATGATTGCTGGGTCTATATCACCACTCCTTGTTCACATTATCAGTCATTCAAGTGGAGTCATTCACATAGAGTTTTGTATCACCTTACCATTTTTTATCGCACTTATACTAGCTCCATTTCCCACGTGACATGTGATTACTTTCAAATCTTTCTTTTTCTGCATTTTAAATTCGGTATTCTGAATTAATTTGTTATAGACAAACTCATGAGATATCCCATGGAAACCGTATTTTCTAATCTTATATTTTTTGTAATATTTATATGGTATAGCATAAATATAATTCTCTTCTTCCATCGTCTGACTAAATGCAGTATCAAAGACTGCTATTTGTTTGGTCTCGGGAAGTAGGTTTTTGCATATCAAGATACATTCAAGATTAATTTTATTGTGTATCGGCGCCAATTCTTCACAGTCTTTAATTGCTTTGATAACTTTATCATTTATGATTATAGAATCCTGAAACTTTTCTCATCAGTGTACGACTCTATGTCATACTGCTTTGATTTCGTTCAACTTTATTCCACAAGATTTTATAGTCTCCAATATTTCTTCAAGTGCAGTTTTATAGTCATAGAAATTATCTTTTGTCTCTCATTGTATGTCTTTAAATTCCCAATCCAAAAAACTGTCTTTGGATCAGATTTTTTCTACAATTCAAGACAAAACTTTTTTCAAGTTTTTTTCTTCAAAAAGCTTAAATTTGATAGATGAGCTACCAGAGTTGATTACAAGAAACATATTTGTTTTTTAATGTCATTCCGGTGTTATTCATTGCAACCGGAATCTAAAATATTTGTTTTAGTGAGATTCCGGCCGCAAAATTTGTTGCCGGAATGACTAGTCCTTAGCTTCCAGTCCAGTAACTTACTGTGGCAGTAGCACTACCAGTATTCCCAGCAAGATCTTGAAAATTAAATGTGAAACTTCCATTTCAGGTAAATGTGTACGTATTTGATCATCCATTATTTGTTAGAGTTATGGTCTCACTAGACGCTAGTGTAGCAACTATGTTTCATGAAACATATGCTCAAGACGTAGGATTGTAAGTTATAGTTCATGTAGGTATTGTTTTATCTATATTGCTAACTGTAGCAGTAGTACTACCAGTATTCCCAGCAATATCTTGAAAATTAAATGTGAAACTTCCATTTCAAGTAAGTGTGTGATTGTATGCATTTACTCATGTCAATGTTTCACTTCGGCCAGTAAGATATGCTATCACATCACCATTTGTTGCTCATGTTGTAGAGTATTTTACGCTTGCCGTAGGTTTAGATCCATCAGTGATGTTGTTTACCATAGCAGTTACGCTTCCAGCATTTCAAGCTAGATCCTGAAAGTAAAATATAAAACTTCCATTCTCAGTAAATACATGAGAATATTCATTTGCTCATGTTATGGCCTCACTCCATCAAGTCAAATAAGCAGTTACATTTCATACTGTACTTCATGTTGTAGAATATTTCACTTTTGCTGTGGGCGCAATAAGATCAATTATTATATTTCAAGTATTCAAATTATTTACTATTTCATCAGCTCTTTTCATCATTAGCATGGCATGTCCTCTTATCAAAAGATTAGTCGGCGTAGTAATATCTTTCATGATTCAGTCAGCTTTGAGTGCGTCTAAATGTTTCACATAATATGGGTCTCAACCATTATACATTTCTCCATAAATTGATCTAGATAATACGGTCCCAAACTGAGCTCTAGTTACATCTCATTGTGGATTAAAACTAGTCACTCCCACTCACATGAGTCATAGTTGACATGATTTTGTTATAAATCATTTTATTTCATCATTCTGTCCGCTCAAGTCATCAAAATTACAAACCTTTCAGGTATTTGGCACAAGGTTCAAAATTTCAGTTGCATAGTTTGACATCATTTTAGCCATATGAGCTCTTATAAGATTACCATTCATGTTAGCATTCTCAATAGGCGCCATAGTAGTTATACCTACATTATAAGCATAGTTATAGGCTCCTATAAGTTCTTGATCATACGCAAACAAAAAACTCATAGATGAAACAAACAAAATTCAGATTCATAACAGATATTTTTTCATTTAGAAAATTATTATAAATATAAAAACTATATTCATACTAATCATCATAAAATAATTATCAAGGAGATATACTATATTTAATTATCTTCCTTTTTCTTATTCTCTAGCATTCCCAATTTATCTTGCATCTCAATTTTATTTCTATATTCTCAGCTTTAGTGCTACAAATTCGTTAACTCGCTAGTCAGTGGAGTGGTCTTTTAATCTATTAATTAACCAAAATGTCGTTTATTGGGAAATTCAAAAAATACTATTCTGGCAAAAATATGATCATAAGATATATTTTGATATTGTTTATATTGCTTATTATTATCCTCCAATTCATCAGACCTCGTTGAGTCGCTAGTCCGACCAATTTAATTTGATGAGCTCCAGTTTACAACCAGGTTTCTTCAGATCTAAATTTTGCATGAGAATCAGTCCCTATGGTTTGAAAATATATCTTCAATCAAGAAAGATTCGATAGAGAATTTTTACTCACCAAATTAAACGACGCTCAGTTTGTGCTTACATACAAAAGAATCTGACTATACTGAGATTATATTTCTTCCAAATTAAAAAAATCAGACATCCCACAAGATTTTCAATACCTTCCCATGATAGAATCTTATCTCAAAGAGACTGTAGTTAGTAGCGCTTGAGCTGCTGGTATTCGACAGCTTATGCCATGAACAGCAAGTAAATATGGACTTGTCGTAAACGAATTTATCGATCAGAGATATGATCCATTTTTGTCTACTGACGCGACTGTTCTATATCTCAAAGATTTATATTCAATCTTCAATAACCGGACTTTAGTATTAGCCGCGTACAATAGGTGAGAATACGGTTTACTCTCAGATATGCAAAATCAATCCCAGTCATGATATTACGATTTATACTTAAACAACGAAACTTATAGATTTGTTTTTAGGGCACTTGCGATGAAATATTTGATGGAAAATAAATATTCATATTTTGATTCAGCTCTTCTTGGTGGCCAATATTCATTCCCCACTACCAAAACAATTTCAGTCTGAGCTATCGAAGATTTCAAAATCCGATGTAAAGATAATTGATACTCATACCTTGAAATCAAACAACTCAACCCTTGGATTAGAAAAAACTCTCTTCCCCAGTGAAATCGAAAAATAAAAGTTTTCAAAAATTAAAAAACCCTTGCCCTCCTTTTTCAAAGGAGGTGGCCTTTAGGCCGGAGGATTTAAATCCCCACCCCGCATTCGCGGAGAGCCCCTTTACAAAAGGGGCACAAATTTTATTTATTTCTTGTAATGCTTCTAATTACCTGCCCATTTGGCCTATCGTCGATTCTTTGAAAAGAACTGAAACTTTTGTGATACAATCCACAAGACACTTTCCCTACATGAACTTTTATACAAGGAGATAAGTCAGCAATCTACGATATCAATTTACGTAGCTGGATAGCAAATAAAGTTTTTTTACTTCTTTGAGAGTCAAATACACAGAGATTTGTTCTGATTTTTGATTTTGTTTATTCATTAGATTTTTGACCATATATCCAGTCTTGACAAAAAATTTCAATCTCAGCCCACAGCCAGGATTCTGCGCTTACTAGTATCCCATCTATTCAATCTATTTCACAAAAAGCGATTATAAAAAAAATAGCTCAAGCGTCTTTTTCTGATGTAGATCCCGATAAACCTGACTTTGAAATATTTATATTTTTGCAAAACAATATCTGTAAAATATTTATAAATACATCCTGAATTTCTCTCCACAATCGCTGATATCGTCAACAAGCACTAGATGCTCCTATCAAAGAAAATGTAGCCGCATGACTAGTCTTACTCAGCTGACGAAAATTTTCACAAGCATTCTACGACCCATTTTGTTGATCATGAACCATCTGTATTGAAGCGGCCATGATAGCCAAAAACATGCCTGTGTGAATCAATAGATCTTTTGCGTTTCAAGACTTTCCAGATTTCGATTCTAAGTTATTACAGACGGTCAAAGAGCAGGCGTTATCAAAAGTCTTCACCGCCAAAACATATCAAATTTTCTGATCAGATATAGATCCTCAGGCAGTCAAAGTTTCCAAACAAAATGCAATCAATGCATGAGTAGCAGATACAATTACTTTTTCTCAGCAAGATTTTCTTTTACTCTCAGATCTATCCTGACATATAGTTTCCAATCCTCCTTATGGTAAAAGATTACAAGATTTTGACTTATCCGCAATCTATTCTCATATAGATAAATTATTTTCAATATGAAGTTTATCCTGATGAATCATCTCTTCTTACGAGTGATTTCAAGATATGATAAATAAATCAGACTATTCATCCAAGACTATTTTCAACGGAGCAGATAAGTGTGCTTTTTGGAAAAAAGCTTAAACTTGTCTCCCTTTGGAAAAGGGAGAGGTTCACGAAGTGAAGAGGGATTTAAATCCTCAGCCTCCTCATTACTCTCCTCGCCAGCTCCTTTATAAAAGGAGCTCAATTTTCGGGGAAAAGCTTAAATAATTTTCTTTAATCTACCATTGACATTATCTAGTAAATATATATAAGTTGAACACAAAAAACAAATAAATTAAACCAAATTAATATTATTTCATATGAAAAATCCAACCCAATTCCTGATTCTTGCAGTCGTTCTTTATGTCGCATTTGCAGTGACAATACCAGCCTCCAAAACTCCAATTGCCCACACCCGTTGGCACCAGGTTGATGGCTATACCATCGAACTAATTGGCATGCAGGGGGACATCCTTTCTGTGTCGATTCAGAAAGCTGATAGTATCGGATACGTCGGCTACAATGCAGAAAAGTACAACTTCACTGAGGACACAATCCGTTACTCATGTGTAACGATTGACATTTACAAAGAGTCCTTTTTGAGGATCAAAAAATCGGCATCAGGGGGCCCTGACACACACATCTTCCAATGTGCCAGAAATTTCTTCGACATCTACTGATGTCAACAACATTAAAATAAGAGCCGTGGTTTTGCGGCTCTTGTTTT
>CAJAPL010000011.1 GCA_903943625.1 uncultured bacterium | reverse complement strand
ATTGTCATGTCTTTTCATTTTGTATAGAAGATTCACAACACTTCCATATTTCAGATAATAAGCTCATATTCTTCAAGCTTTATCATTCACTTTGTAAGATCAGTAAGATAATCTGTGAGTTCATATATTATATCAAAACTTTTCATTTCTACTTTCATTGCTTCAGCCTTCTTTTTTAGCAAAGCATTCATAGAAAGATTAAATCAAAGCAACAATGCCTTAGACGCTTGTGCAAGTGATAAATCAGAATCTCAGAAATGTCACACATCAGTATGTACGATTTTTATTACGACATTCTCTGGTAAAGCTATTCCCATGACTGCTTGTTGTAGCGCCTCCAGACTAGATGATCAATCAGATTTCAATATAAGTCTAAGCTCTGAAATTTTATTATCAGTAGCTTGTAATCATGATAAAAATTCTTGAACAGCAGAGTCTGCAGTTTGTTTTTTATTTTGTATTGTATTTACTCTTTCGTTAGCTTCCTTCTCATTCTTCACAACCTCTATCATACGACCTGGTTCTGGCATTTCAGTAAATCACAAAATCTGTACTGGCTCTCATCATGTAGCACTACTCACGCCTTGTCCTTTCCGATTTTGCATTCTTTTTACTTTTCAATAAGTATTGTAAGCAACCAAGATATCTCATACTTTTAGAGTTCAAGTCAAAATAATAACACTAGTAACTACTCATTGTTTAGGATCTTTGTGCGCGTCTAGGATTACTCACACAGCGCTTCTATCAGGGTTATATTTCAATTCAAGAATCTCAGCTTGCAAAAGAATATTTTCAAGCAGCTCAGGTATTCATTTTCAGTTTTTGGATGATATCCCGACTACAGGAGTTTCTCATCACCAATCTTCAGGTGTTAGACCATATTTAGCTATATCAGATTTTATTTGTTCAAAATTATTTCATGGTTTATCTATTTTTGTAACGGCTATAATGATAGGCACTCAGGCAGATTTTGCATGGTTTATAGATTCTATTGTCTGAGGCATCACACTATCATCAGCCGCTATTACTATAACAGCTATATTTGTAAGTTTTGCTCATCTCGCTCTCAAACTTGTAAACAGCTCATGTCACGGCGTATCTATAAAAGCTATTTTTTTTCAATTATGTTCTACTACAGAAGCTCATATAGACTGCGTAATCCCTCAGGCTTCTCATCAGGCAACATTTGTTTTTCTCAAATAATCCAAAAGCGATGTTTTCCCATGATCTACATGTCACATCACAGTAACTATAGGAGCCCTTTCAATAAGATTTTCAGCTCATTTATCTATATCAAGTATTGATTGTAAATCTCCAGTCATAAAACTCTCCACATTCATTTTGACTTGTTTTTTCTTCAAAATAACTCACAAATCTGCACCTATCAAACAAGCGGTATCAAAATCAAGAGACGACGTAATACCGGTCATTATCTTATTTTCGATCAACTTCTTCATAATTTCTGGAAGTGGCACTCATATCTTTTCGGAAAATTCTTTTACGGTAATTTTTTCATTTATTTCTACTTCTTCTTTTTTTATAAGATTTGCAGATGTCGTTGCTATCTTCTCTCTCTTAACAAATTCTGGGACATCTTCCCTTTTCTGTACAAATGTATTCTTTTGAGGATACTTATTGCTAGCAGATCCCACAAAAGGTTTTTTAGGATCTCAAGGTTTATAAGGTGGTCTATATGGTGCTTTAGCCCCCCTGTTATCAAATTTTGGTTTATTATCAAATGGCTTGAAGTGTGGTTTATCTCAAGGCTTTTTATCGGAGTGTTCTTCTTTTTTTTGTATAAACTCTTCTTTTTTCTGTGTAGAAAAAGTGGCAAAATCATCTTGTGGTTTTACTTCTTGTTTTTCTTCTTCCTTCACAACATCCTCCACCTCAATATCAAATTCCTCTTCTTTTGAGGGGGTAAAACCAAGTCAGCTTAAAAAGCCAGAAGATTTACCCAACTCGTTTGATTTCAAAACTTTTGCTGGTTCGACACTAGTTTTATTTATTTTAGATTGATTCTTTTTCATCAATTCTTTTATCTGTTCAAGGTTTTTTTCTGATACTGTAACAACTTTTGCCGTCATAGGCTTATCCATTACTTTTTCATAAAACCTAGCAAAAATCTGCTTTTGGACTCACAATTCTTGTATAACATCTTCTATACGTGGCATAAAAATAGGAGAATATAAAAAAAGGCTGACTTAGATACTAACAATATAATGTTTATTTTCAATCTAATTTACACACAAACAAGCCCTTAAAATTTGACAAACAAAAACTTATTGGCTATAATTAGAGCATATTTTAATAAATATAAAAACAATAATGAAAAATTCAAAATTTCATAGCAACAAAATCTGATCAAGACATGAGATCAAAATACGGAATATAATTATAATTTTTTTTAGTATTATAATCTGACTTTGATCTATTATTGTATTCGCAAGCTTGAGCATAGAGACTACTCTAGACAACGCAGTACAGACAATCAAAAGAATCATAATATCCACAGATTGAACCGACAATCCAAACACAAGATTATTTGATATAAACACAGGCACAAAAATAAAATTATATACAGACAGATTGAGTTGGGATACAGCAAACGATACAGGGGATATAGATAAGATATTATGAATAGATAGTAACTGAGAAATGATATTTATACTCAAAGATATAATCCAATGATGAGCCTGAGCAACATGAACAATGTGACCTCAAGGACCACAATGAAACACATGACCAGCATGACCACAAGGATTACAATGAAATACGTGAGCACAATGACTTCAATGAATCCAATGATTACAGTGAATACAGTGAAATACATGAGCACAATGACTTCAATGAATCCAATGACCACAATGATTACAGTGAAATACGTGAGCACAATGACTTCAATGAATTCAATGATTACAGTGAATACAATGAAATACGTGAGCACAATGACTTCAATGAATCCAATGACCACAATGATTACAGTGAAATACATGAGCGCAATGACTTCAATGAATTCAATGATTACAGTGACCTCAATGAAACACATGAGCACAATGAATCCCATGAGTATGATCATGAACCGCTTGAGCTACATGACCCGCATGACCTCAAGGACCACAATGAAATACGTGAGCACAATGACTTCAATGAATCCAATGAATACAAGGCATACAATGATTACAATGAATACAGGGGATACAATGATTACAGTGAATACAATGAAATACATGACCAAAATGAAATACTTGAGCAACATGAAATACATGAGCGCAATGACTTCAAGGGACTTGATTCTTTGACAATCTCTGAAATCATACAGCAACCATGAACATCATATTATGAAGTAACCGATTGAGTTATGCTTGACAAGCAAGATGATTGAAGGTTTTATCAAACAACAATGTTAATATATCTGATATGCTAGAAGTATCTTGTGGTAGCAATGTAGATAACAAATGAATAAAAATCTGAGATGATAGTTATATATACGATGATGATTGCTGATGAGGCTCAACCACGCTACACATAGATTCAGACGACGCAGTAGCTATAACAAGCAATAGTTATTATGGTATATATATAAATACAAATTGAAAAGTTTGAATAGGTGGTAGCTCAATCCCCATTTATGGACTTGATGTAATTAGCACTGGTAGATTTCAAAAAGATTTGTATATCCAATGAAAAGTAGGTATATGAACTTTGTCTCCATCTGTAGCATTGGAAGTTAATGGAACCGCAATAGCAAAGAAAATCACCGCAGGGGACTGAGCCACTCTCAATACAGATTGAGATATCCAAACATACAACGGAAAATTTAATACATATTTGGGGAAATATAAAAACGAAACTAATGGCAACACATACAATTATGGACTTCTTATAAGCGATACTGCATGAGAGATTGCTCAAATAGGTATGCGCATAATTATGTCACAGATAAATCATATAGCTGCTACTTTCTGAGGAAGAGTAGGTATATGACTGGATAATCCGGCAGAGCTACTTGATGTAGAGGGGACAGGGCAGTTTAACGACATTAGAGTCACAAATTGAATATTCAAACTCATTACACCATCAAACCCGACATATAATAACTCATCAAGTAATTGCACTGCCACCTGACAACAATATTACTTGGGAGACTCTCCATCATCATCACCAACTATCGCAAGTAGAGATACCATATATTTAATAATGAATCATGGGAACAGTTACAATTTCTTTCTAAACTATAAAAATAGTGCTTGAGTGAGTATAGCCGGAATATGACGGACAGACTGAGGTATTCATCCTATAACTGTATATCTACCAAAATGACTCTGAGTAGGTGTATTATGTGGTTGAGTATGACCAGGGTTTAATTATCTAAAAATAACTTCTAACTAAAATCTAAAATACAACATTTTCAATTAAAATCGGAT
>CAJAPL010000010.1 GCA_903943625.1 uncultured bacterium | reverse complement strand
GTTTGTAATTTTTTTTATTACTTTTTTTTTGCTACCTTCTTTACAGCTTTTTTAACCACCTTTTTAGCGGCTGGTTTTTTTGCCACCTTCTTTACAACCTTTTTAACTACTTTTTTAGCTACAGGTTTTTTAGCAGGCGCCTTTTTTTTAACTACCATTTATTTTATTTAAGAAAGAAATAAAAGAACTAAAATAAATCAAAACGTTTTTAAAGAAATTCATATATTCTGAAACAGTAATCCGGACCTAACAAATCTCTCATCAAGAATTTTAATAAATTCTATCACGTAATTTTGTAAGCAATTATCAAAAAAAATCAAGTGATTTTTTGCTAGGTGAGATGCGATATCTTCGCGATGTGCCAAAATGCTTATTCAAAAGTTTTCTGATGAGGATTTTTGTAGCTGTTTTTTTGTAAATTATAATTAGTAGTTTTACTGCTTTATAACTGATTAAAATCATTATATGCCGGCCTTGTTTTTACTTTGAATCATAATGCAAGAATTTGTTACAAAATCTATGTTTTTTTGTTCACAAAATAAAATTACTTTTTTGCTTTCACTTCATGGTTGCATCCAGATTTTTTTAAACTTGTAGTTTCATAGGTTTAAGACTATGTTTTCTGTGACGTCCGGTTGCGTAACAAAAATAATTACGTCAATTCATTTTTTATAATTTTGTAGCTTTTTATAACATTTTTTTCATAAAATTTTTTCTTCGCTCGGATTTATAGGTATGACCTTATATCCCGCAGACAGTAAATTTTCAAAAACTTTGTATCAATATTTATTTTGATCATTGCTTGCTCCCACGACTGCATAAGTAAAATTTTTATCTATCATTTTTTATTTAAAATTTATGATTTAAAATTCAAAATAAGAAAATTATTGTATTACATCCAAAAATCTACATTCAATCTTCCTTACTCCAAACTTAGGGTTGTGAAACTTTACTATCGCGAGATTATTTCGCACCTCGAGTACATATCATGTCCCAAACAATTTATGTCTTACGATATTTCACTCGTCTATATCATAAGTTTTTTCATCTGCTCATCCACTACTCAAGTCATATTTTTTCAAAAGTTCTGGTGGGATTTCATCCAAGAATCTACTTGGCGGATTCATTTTGGTCTGTCATCGAGTCATCCTACTATATGCATGAGAAAGAAACAATACATCTTTTGCTCTTGTGACTGCGACATACATTAGTCTCCTTTCTTCTTCCAATAGTTTAGGTTCCATCATAGCATTTGCTAGCGGGAAAATATTATCTTCCAATCATGCTACAAACACTACGGGAAATTCTAATCATTTACTTGAATGTGCTGTCATTAGTTTCACTACGTCGATATCTCCATTTTCACTTTCTATTACATCTGACAACAATGTCACTTCTTCCATAAATTGTCTCAGTGTCTCTTCTCCTTTTTCTATATATTTTTCAGCCATATTTATAATCTGTCATACGTTTTCGTATTTTTCATCTGCCTGTATCTCTCCTCATTCTTCTTTTACAAGATAGTCCCTATATTTAATTTTTTTGACTAATCTATCTATAAAATCCGCCGGCCTATTTCATGCCAATATTTCTTTCAGTTCAGAAATAATATTAACAAAATTTTGGATTCAACTTTTTGCCATAGGAGTAATCTTGATATCGATTTCATCATTATTTATTCCTTCTAGAACCTCGCTCAATGACAATCAATTTATTATTGCGTAGTTCTCGATATTCTCCAAAGTTGTTTTTCAGATTTTTCTATTTGGGATATTCAATATCCTTTTTAATGAAATATTATCAGCATTATTTATTATATACTTTAGATATGCCAAAATATCTTTAATCTCTTTTCTTTCAAAAAATTTAAAAGCACCATAAACTTTATACGGTATGGCTTCTTGTATAAATAGCTGTTCAAAAATAGATGACTGTGCATTTGTTCTATATAATATTGCTATCTGTCATAAGCTCTTTAGTTTTCATCAGTCTTTCATTTTTTTTATCATATCTACGATATTTGCCGCCTCATCGGTTTCATTTGAGTGTATCAATATCGTAATTTTATCTCCCCCTTCTCTATGTGGGACAATTTCTTTCTTGTATTGATTTACGTTGTTTTTTATAATATGGTTTCATGCATGTACTATGTTTGGACGTGAACGATAGTTAATCTGTAATTTGAACATCACTATATCGGGTCGATATTTTTTTACATTGAGAAAATTTTCCATCAATGCTCATCTCCGACCATAAATACTTTGAAAATCGTCTCATATCATAGTTATATTTCACGCTTCTCAGCTAAGCATTTTCATAAGCTCAAATTGAATCCAGTTTGTGTCTTGAGCCTCATCTACCAAAATATAATCAAATTTATTCTCCCATTTTTTCAATACTTCAGCGTTTTTTCTAAACAATAAATAGGGGAGTAGCAATAAATCATCAAAATCCAGAATATTGCTTTTTTCTAGTTCTTTCTGGTATTCTTCAAACACCTTTCACATAGTTTTATCATAGTCAGTATTTATGTTTTTCAGAAATAATTTTGGGTCAACTCAATTATTTTTTTGGTTTGATATAAATCATTTTACTTCATTGACTTTAAAAATCTCCTGTAAATTTAATCTTTTGAGAACATCTTTTATAAGCATTGCAGATTCATTGGTATCTGCTATAGAGAAATTTTTATTATATTTCGTCTCCATTTTATCTATATCATCTTTTAGTATCTTAAGAAAGATGCTATGAAACGTTCATATCCATTTCAAATCTGTCGCAGCATTTAAGTGTTTGATTTTTACAGTGGTTCTTGTCTGACTCATAGCATTTATAAAATCATCAAGATCATCTCCTTCTCACTTACTATTGTCATTCTGAGGCGTAGGAGAAGAATCAAGGTTTTTTTCATTAATCTCTTCAGAAATTTTAACCAATCTTTCTCTCATCTCATTGGCTGCTTTGTTTGTAAACGTAACTGCCAAAATTCTATTAACAGGGATATTACATCACCATATCAAGTTGGCGATTTTATATGTCAAAACTCTGGTTTTTCAACTACCAGCTCAAGCAATAATCAGACTAGATGTGTCTTTATATAGTGCAGCTTTTGTCTGTTCTTCATTTAGTTGTGTCGCTATATATTC
>CAJAPL010000009.1 GCA_903943625.1 uncultured bacterium | reverse complement strand
TGAGGCTAGATATGAATATTCACAATCAAGACCTTACTTGAAGTATAGCCACCTGAAATGTAAACAAATGAAAAGATATGAATGCTCAACAATCACGAAAAGATTTCTTATGAAAAAAGTTTTAAAAGACAAAATAAGTTAAAATTGAAATACTTAATTAAATACTTATACAAATCTATATACTTTAGTTACTTAAATATATTTTCATGCTCAAAAAAGTCATAGTAGCAGCAATTATAGTATTTTCAATAACGATTTGATGATGTCGGAAATCTACAAACATTGTACAGACATGAAATAAAGTAAGCCTAACATATTCAGCAAAGTTTGAAGATTGAGATATTTTTAAAGATCAAGAATCAGTAGATATAACAGTAGGGAGCTGAGATATAATTAAATGAGTAGAAGAATGAATAATATGATTGAAACAATCGCAAGAGAAGGAAATATTGGTAACACCAGAAAATGGGTATATAGCAAATTATGACGCTTCAAAGGTACAAAAACTCACAAAAATAATCTTTGATAGACTCTGAATCAAACCCAAGATAGGGGGAAATTACAAAATATGAAATCTAGAGGGCATAATAAAATGAACAGAAGGGACTTGAGATTTTCAAGTATTTATGCTCGATACCAATCCCAGAGAGACCCTTGATAATCTTATATTTAAAGTAAAAATAGAAAAAATATTTAAATAAATTAAATTTCGTCTTTTATTGTGTTTATTGGTTTTACCGTATTTGTAGTATTTATGCAGCTTTTCAAAAGAATATTGCTTTCATTGTTTCCAGATGAAATGATGGCAAACAATATCAATCCTGCAAGTATGTTCATTTCTTTTATATCAACAAAAGAATTTTTTTCTGTAATAAACAGAAAGATAATAGAAAACTACAAGTTGAATCTATTTGATATAGCCATAGATCCTTTTGAATTCAAAATATGATTCTGAGAGAAACAAAATTTCAAGCCCAAAGATATAGATGCATATTATTGATATTGCTGAACCGCAAACATGAATGGGTATAGATTTCTCAATCCATCTAATACAGCCAATACAATAGCATTAGTCTCAAGTATATATACAAAAGATATATTTTCAAAATATCCAGAAGATTACCTTATCAACTTTCTATATTCAATTTATTTATTAACATTTGTTTTCTTAGCAAGGATAAAAATTTTCCCACGCTGACAGAAACAAGAAGATTACAATCGGTTTATAGAGGTGTTTTTTTCTTTCTATAAATTTGTATTTGAACAGACTTGAAAAAGTTTAGATGAAAAAATATTTAAAAAAGTACAAAAAGAGTTATTGGGCCAGATTGAAATATTTTTTATGCTATTTTATTATTATCAAAAGATAAACTGACTATTTTATAACAAACAAGTCTCCCCAAATGAGTTTTACTGACGAATATTTTATGACGAAATGAGAGACCCGGAGATAAAAGACAATATAACCAAGTTTATCCAAGCCAATAAAATTAATACCGCAAATACGACTTTTGGCCTACTAGAAAAAAATATTCTGCAATATGTCTTACCAGCAGACGTTCTTCTGAAATATCTTTTTTTGGAAAATGACATGGGATTGATAATAGAAAATATAGTATGAAAATTACGAGACAAAAAATTATTAAATGAATATCTCAAAACATTCCGTAAAGATTGAAAAGAATTGGAAAATTTACTTATATATCTTACGGATTATAAGCATTTCAAAAAAAACTTTTTTACTGGAGTGCAAAAATACATAGTAACAATATTTAGAAATAGTAAAAACTGAGGGTTTGACTGAGAAATAGAGGAATTCATGTCATCCATATGAGAAGACATAGAGAATATAGAAAGTTTCAAGATACCAGAAAGAATAAAAAAAGAATCTAGAATAATGGAAAAGATATTAAATTTTTATATAACCTTTATATGATGATTTTGGATATCAAGATGAGATAGTTTTTTTATAAAAATGTTTAGAAAAGATATAATCACGGGGTTCCTAGACACTGACACATCCGATAATGAAGCATCTCTATATTACTACGGGACTCTCCTCTACCAATATGGGAAGAATGTTTTTTATTACAAATATACAACAGACAATCTAAGGCAATGAAAACAAAAGTTTTTTTTACCATATAGAAGTGATAATAAAAAAGTATATTCAAATATGTGCATACTAAAATTGTTTGATGAGAATTTTATATGATGATTTCTCCAAGATGCAAATCCCAAAGACGTGAAAATATACGTCACAAACAAACAGATAATAGATGAATTTAAATTGGTTTTCAGTAAAGAAATATCTTCTATAGTAAACAAAAATTGAGAAGAATTTATTGATAAGGTTTATTGCAACCCCGCCTCTTTATTACAAGGGGGTAAGAGATTTATTAAGTTAATACAAAGATATCTGAACAAAAAAGACATCATTCACGTCAAAGAAAGTTTATATTGCTTCGATTTTTGGATACTACAATGCTTTTACAAAGAGCTTATAAAGAAGGATATAAACTTGAAAAATACCTATTCTGATCCTATAATCTTATGAATATTTTTCAATCTCAGAGAAACTATCTTCTGATTTTTGCTTTATGCAAAATATCTATCAAGCAAAGATAAGAAAACCAATATAGAATCTCTCATAAAAATATATATACAAGACATCATAAACATACAGACAAAAAATAAAGATGACTTTGAAGAAATAATAAAATGATTATTAGACAAACTCTGAACGATATTACAAAAATGGATATCAATAGACGACAACAAAGAAATTTTTGAGTTATTATGAGACAATCGGGCAAAGTTTATTGATAGTAAAGGCCCAGATGATATTATAAAGTCTGTAAGTTGAGAAGATATAATACGATTTAAATGATTCTTAAAAAACATAAATTATTACAACAAGAGGTTCATAATCCCCAACTAATTAATACCACGTTTTAAATTATAAATTATAAACCAGTATGAAATGCGCCAAGTGTCAAAACATGGATACAAAAGTTATAGATTCTAGAATAGTCGAAGACTGACAAGTAATCAGACGCAGAAGAGAATGCGAATTTTGCAGTCATAGATTTACTACTTTTGAAAAAAGATGAATAACAGAATTAACCATAATTAAAAATGATTGAACAAAACAAATGTACGACAGACAAAAAATCAAAAGAGGGCTTATGCTAGCTTTTGCAAAAAGAAAAATAGACCATGAAATGGTAGAAAACATAATTAATAACCTAGAAATCAAACGACAAAACGAATGAAACGAGATTCACGCAAAAAAAATATGAGAAGATATCTTGAAGGAGTTAAAAGAAATTGACCCAGTTGCTTTCGTTAGATTTGCATCTGTCTACAAATCATTTGAAAGTCTGGAGGACTTCAAAAACTTCATATGATAAATATTATATTATGCAAAGCTGGCTATTAACATTTGCCAGTTTTTTTTTAATTTCTTCGATTTCTTTATTTGAGAATTTCCGTCACATATCAACAAAAGAAGAGACAAACAAGGTATCAGCAAGTTCTTGGCTTTCAACAGATAAAGATTCCGGAGCAAAACCAATTTGAGTAATATCGAGTCATCATTCAATATCTCATATTTTAACAAACTCTTCTAAACTTATTTTGCCATCCAAAAAATCATCAAACAATTCAAAAATAAAGCCATATTTATGTAATGTTTTAATTTTTTTGTGTTCTTTTTTTTCTATCTGTTTAGCTATTTCTATATAAGGGTCTTTATCCTCTATACTTAAAAGGTCTAATAACAACTCAAATTTATCTATCATCTCTTATAGTAAGTAATCTAAAACTAGCATTTCAATAATATTCTTTTCGTCTTCTCAAATATCAAATTTATCCAAGATATGATTCACATATCATTTAATAATAATTTCCTTCGACTTACTATCAGACAGTCATTTAGACATCATATAAAACAATTTCTCGCTATCCAATCTCTGTATTTTAGCCCCATGTCACGCAGAGACATCATTTGAAGATACGTTTAATATGGGCAAAGTAGTAACTTTAACCTTTTCTCACAAAACTATATTTTCTTCCAATAAATAGGAATTGACTCATTTTATTCATTTTTGTATATCGATATTTCATTTTACTCTCACAACAGCATCATCTCACATTAGAGATAGCAAATATACATCTGCCCTTGTAGACCCATTCTTCAGAGTTACAGATATATTTCATTTTATTTCTTCCTTATTTTTTGACAAAAATATACCATAAATCTCGCAATTTGCTCAATCTCAACAAGAAGAAAAATCCAGATCAATATCAGATCAGCTGGATATTATAAGATATTTTAAAATCGAGTCAGCGTCCAAAATAATTCTCTTATTTAGACTTTTTCAAAAGACCTTATCAATAATCTGACTCTTTTCTACTTTAGATACCAAAACATTATCTGACATATTTACGTTGTTATTTGTCTATAAACTATTTTCAAGTATTCACAAAACCAAAACTTCAAGACCCATCTAAATTTCACGAATATTGGCCATCTAAGTTATTATTAAAATCATCTTCAAACTTTGGGTCATAAGCATTTAATCATGTTTCTTCAATGACACTACCTGAATCAAGGAGCATTCAAGTTAAATTATTTTGCTCCAAAATATGCCCTTCCGGAACCATTGCTCAAGATATTTCTTGGGATGAATAAAAAATATCAGTTAATGTATGAGGTTCGAATATATTTATCTGAGCAGATATCACTCCCCAATCTCTAGCATTTAGGTAATGAAAGTAGTTAACTATTCATCAGGTCTTTATCATTCATATAAGTAAAAAATAGATTATAATTATAATCAGAGCCCATAAAATATTTTTTATAAAATGCCACAAATAGTTAAAAAATTTCATTCTTGAAATCTTACAAAATAAATCTAAAACAATATATGAATTAAACCTGTATTATCAATAAAATA
>CAJAPL010000008.1 GCA_903943625.1 uncultured bacterium | reverse complement strand
GGCGCATTACCCAGTCTTTTGATAACTATAAAAATTTTATGTCAGACTTCTTTGAGATCTTTAAAATTGTTAAACCAAACTTGAATCTATTTGAAAATGAAAATGTTAATTGAAAAAAATTAATGCTGGTGTTGTTGTGATCAAATAATGACTCTAAAGTATATGACTATATAGGGTCAAAATATGAAACAAGTAAGGATTATTTAGATATTTATTGTCTTTGAAAAAACTGATTCGAAACGTTTTTGGGATCTTGATTTAATATGCTTTGATATTGCAATGTTACAAATGATATCCAAGAATCTGATTTGGATGATGTTTGGATGTATATATCTGCGTTAAAGACATGTAAATATGAATGTGTAAATATATGTTACCTAGATAAAAATAACGAAGTAGTCGAATTTGATTTATTCCCCGTGTGTCGGCTTGATATAGATTACTTTGTGGATAGATTTGAGATCAGTCATACTAGTAAAGAAGATGAACTTAAGGAGCTCTGTATATGGCCTTGAAATGATGAGCTAGAAGTAGAGATTATGATGCAGTATATACAGCATATTATTTATTGAATAATATTGCAACATAGAATTAATAATTATAGTTATTGAAGCTTAATTTCTTTAAGCCTTCTTAATAAGGTAGCAGCGAACTAAAATATGTACTATTTAGCAAATGAAAAGATGCAACGGCCTTGAAATCGTTGCATTTTTTTTTATCTTTGTTTTGTATAATTTATTTTTATAAGCAAAACCATGTCTACAGAACAGGAACTATTGATTCAAGAATATGCAAAAAATCCTTTGTGTAATTACAAAATGGATGATTGTAATGCTACCGCGCATGAAGGTAACTTTATATGTTGAGATGATGTGAATGTTTACTTACTTATAGAAGATAATATTGTAAAGAAATATAGCTTCGATTGAAATTGTTCAAATATAACAACTGCTGCGGCAAGTTTCTTATCCGAATTTATTATATGAATAAATATAAATGAAATTTTGACTTGGGATTCGCAATTCTTTATTGAAAAATCGTTTGATGTTTCTAAAAAAAGAAGAAGGGCTTTGGTTATATGACTTATGGCGGCCAGAAATGCTATCCATATATACTTAGGTGATTGAAAAAAAGATACCTTTGATGACCTCTTGGTAGAATAGACAAAAATAGACACAGACAGTGTGCGCTTATGGTCCTATTAATATTAAACATATAGGTACATGGCTATTTATAGATATGATGATTTGCTTTCAAAATATCTTGAAATAAGTAGACAATTGTATATATTTTCCCGGCTGTTGATAATATTAAATAAAAGTATGATAAAAAACTTGATAATAAATGTAGTTATAAATTGAGTTATCTTGTACATTGTGCACAAGTATAATTTGTGATTTAAGGTACAAGCGACTAGATATGATGTTTATATGACATTTATCATACTTTGATTTGTTTTTTGGTTTTTCAACTTCATTTTAAAGAGAATACTTAAGATACTGACTTTGCCATTAAAAATATTAACTTTTGGGCTATCATCAATTATAATAAATGTTCTTGTAATATACTTATTTGAATATGTAGTCAATAATTATAACTTTGGGATACTTATAAGTTTGTGAACTGTATTA
Organism: uncultured bacterium; assembly: GCA_903943625.1. GTDB lineage: Bacteria > Patescibacteriota > Gracilibacteria > Absconditabacterales > Absconditicoccaceae > UBA6263. Next base: position 8,280 of record CAJAPL010000008.1, on the reverse strand, counting down.
CAAGTCTTGGTGTTGTCATTTATTATTACATTGTCTTATCTTTTAGTTAAAAACATAATATAAAAATGAAAAAATGAAACATCTTTTACCTTGTTATGATAATACTTATATTCGTGTTCTTGTGGATACCTTATTTTCAAAATGTTGCTACTCCAGTTCAGGTTTTCTTTTTGATGGGGGCTGCTAAAAATTTTGTTTGAATATATCCATGGATATTATTTTTTGGGATGTTAGAATGAGTCCTTGTGACATTGTATGTAAGGTCTTTTATAGATGATATGAGACAACAGGACGTAAAAAAGTTTGATTTATAAAAATTTTAACAGTATCAATTTAGTTATTTAGATTTATTAAATATTGTTTTATATGAAAACGTATAGTATTACTAGAGAGAAAGCGGCCAAAATGCTTGGGATATCAACGAGAACTATCGATAGATATATAAGAGGTTGAAAGCTTTCTTACAAAAAAGTTGCTAACAAGGTATTGTTGGCTAGAGAAGAGTTGGACACATTACAGAGCGATTTTTCAGCTTTGCATCAAGAAATAAACACTGAAATTGTTGGTAATCACAACTCAAAATCTATTGTAGCTAGATCTTCGATAGAGGAATCAATTGATGAAAAAATTGATAAGTTTTTCTTGATATTTAAAGAAAAAGATAAAATTTTAGAAGAGAAGAATAAAATTATTTTTATGCTTCAACAAAGAGTTTCTGAACTTGAAGGTAAGATCCATAATATGGTGGCATTGCCTGATTATAACAAAGAAAAAAAGGAAGCTATTGTAGAAAAAGAAAAACTAGAACAGAAAATTGATCAATTAAAAGGTAAAGTAAAAAACGAAAGAGTAAAAAATATAGTTTTTGTGATTATATCTTTGGTATTTATCATAATTGCTGCACTTTTTATTGTGAATGGTTAAGAAAAAATTGAGTTTATAGTATAATTCAACTCTTCTCTATGAGGAGCCATTGATTTGTCTGATATCCATTTGTGAAATTCTCGATGACAGAAATTTACTGTCTCTTCTAATCATTTTGATTTTATTCATAGATAAGTTTCTATGTCTCATTTTTTTAGTATAAATATATCTTCTTGATAAAGCATTTCTATCTTCTTCACGATATAGCTATGTTTTGCTGGATAAAGTGCTTTTATTGTGTTAACCAGTCTTGTATAGTGGCGATCCATATGTCATTTCGTTTTTTTAAGAGATGTGTAATACCTTTTTGATTGTTGGTAATAATAATTTAGATCTGATTGTTGCAATATATTAAACTCTACGGTATTATCTCGGTCTCATATAAAATATGATTGAATTCAAAACTTTGATAAAAATTTCTTCCGCCTCTGAAATCATCATTTTCAGTTTATGTTTATTATTTCATAATCGGTAAGCTTATCCTTTCGCTCTTGGAATGTGTGCAGATAGTTTATATAAAACTCGAAAAAATAAGCATCGGTCTCTCCCTCTACCATAATTATTTTTTTGGAAAAAAATATTTTAGATGCATTCTCAAATTTCAACATCTGTATCAGGCTTCATTCATCTGTACTAAGATTTCATGGATTTATAATTTTTGTTTCTCAGTTTTCTTTGGCGAATTTGTATACATTTGAAATATTCCATTCGTTTATAAATAGGGGAGAATATGTAGAAATTATAAACTGTGTTCACAGATTCTTACTTACTCTTTGTAATATTCTTATCAAACTTCTTTGCATTTGTGGATGTGCATGAATTTCTGGTTCGTCTATCATTATAATTCAATTTTTTATATCAAATCAGTATATGGCGAATATTATTATCATAAAAGATTGTGCTCAGTCACTTAAATCTTCGAATTTAAATTTTTGTCCAAAGCTGTCTATTATATAAAGATATAGTTCGTCGCCGTCTTTTCATATGCATAATTTCTTATCAAAAAATTTTTGTATTATAAACTTGAGGTTTCAATAAAATTCAGATTTCTCTAGTTTTTTTTCAATATTTTCTATGGTTAGTTCTTTAACATTTTGTTTTTTTTCAATATTTTCATCTGAGGTATGGTTTATTATATTCCAAATTTTATTTATACATAGGTAGTATCATATGAATGGTGGATATTCTATTGTATTCTTCTCTGATATATAATTATTCCATCATTGTGGATTAATTTTTGTGGATAAGTTAAAAAAGTTTCTGTGAAGTCAAATTGATCAGAATGTGTTCTTTAGTGGATAAAATTTTATATCATCTTTTGGATAATTGAATTCGTTTTGTATCATAACGCATATTTGTATTAGTTCTATATTTTTAAGATACTCTATTGCTACTGTTTGCTCATTGGTTATTTTACTTGTGTCTATTACTGCTTTGTTGTTTTCGGTGTTTATATTAAACAATATATCTATATCCCTATTCTCGGATAACCATTGGGTATCTACATTTCATAAATCTAGTTTGATATCGCTGTATTTTTTCAATATGTCTTGAAAATGATCCTTGTTTTTTGCTATAAATCATATGTTTTCTATATCATGATTATTTAATTTTATTCATATTGAGATTTTTGATTCTTTATCTTGTTGTCAGAAGTGTTTAACTATTTTTTTTAGAGGAATGTCATTTGATGTTATGACCTTCCTGAAATTTAACTTATCTTGATCCCTTATAATCTCTGGTTTGTAAACGTAATCTTTCATCAATCAGGATTTTAGCGCTTGGTTAATTATTAATAAAAAATTACTTTTTCAGGCTCAATTTGGTCAGATCAAAATATTAACGCTTCAATCTGATTCTGTATCAAATACAATTCATGGATTATTATAAAAATCATCCAAGTATGGGAAGCTTAGAATATTCGAAATTTTTATTTTGTGGATTTGCATGGAACGTTTAAGCGTTAGTGCATTAAAGCGTTGAGGCAACTATTACTAATCGCCAAATTAATTATAGTTAAAAATCTTATTTTGGCAAATTTCAGGGCTAAATTAATTTGTATAGTAATCTTTGCCCTAATGTGTATAATACAAGCTAGTGAAAATAAGGTAAAAAGTGGTAAAGGCCGTCTTTAGAAGCTTTTTATTTAACCACTTTTTATAATTTTATAATAAATTTATGACAGATCTCGAATCTTTTAAAAAACTTTGATTGACTAGTAAAACATTGACTGCGTTAGCAAAAAAATGATTTGAAACTCCATCGGAGATACAGGCCCAGGTAATACCGTTGCTGATGGCTAACGAAAAAAACATTATAGGACAAGCCGCTACTTGAACTGGTAAGACTGCTGCTTTTGGGATACCTTTGATAGAAAGACTGACTCCTTCTAAAAACATACAGGCTCTTATACTGGTCCCAACTAGAGAACTCGCAGTGCAAGTCGCAGAAGAAATTGCATCTTTACAGAGCGGTGTTTGATTGCAGATTACTTCTATATATGGTTGAGCATCATATGAAACTCAAAACAGAGCATTAAGAAGATGAGTAGATATAGTTGTGGGAACTCCATGAAGAATTATGGATCATATGGATAGATGAACTATTAAATTAGACAATCTTTCTTATTTCATACTAGATGAGGCAGATGAGATGTTGAACATGTGATTTTTGGACGATATAAAAAAGATATTTTCTAAGACCAAACAAGACAAAAGAGTACTTTTGTTCTCTGCGACTATGCCAAACGAAATATTGAGTATAGTGAAAAAATATATGTGAGAGTGCCAGCTGATATCCGCTAAGAAAGCCCAATCTGATCTTGCCCAAACAGAACAGTTTTATCTGGAGGTGAATGAGAGAGATAAGTTTGAGGCTTTGTGCAGGGTAATGGATAATGAACCAGACTTTTATTGAATTGTTTTCTGTAAAACAAAAGCTGATGTAGATTTTTTATTTAATAAACTTCATGAGAGGGGCTATATGGTACAAGCTCTTCACTGAGATATTGCCCAAAAACAGAGAGAAAATATTTTAAAATTATTTAAGACTAAAAAGGTAAAGATACTTATCGCTACAGATGTAGCCGCTAGATGAATAGATGTAAATGATATGACACATGTTGTTAATTACAATTTCCCTCAGGATCCCGAAAGATATGTCCATAGAATAGGTAGAACTGGTAGGGCAGGTAAGACTTGAAAAGCTATTACTTTTGTGACTTGAAGTGAATATAAAAAACTTTGATTTTTTCAAAGAGCCACAAAATCTGATATTAAAAAAGCCGATATGCCTGAAATCAAAAATGTTATCAAAAACAAACAGACTAGGCTTAAGAGCACTATTTATTCAATGATAGAAGAATGAGAATTGGACAAATATAATGATTTTGTTAATGATTTGTTGATTGATAATGAACCAAATAAAATAATCGCTGCGCTTTTAAAAATGGCATACCAAAATGAATTGAGCGAAGATAAATATAAACCAATAGAGAAATCTAGTTGAAGGCAATCGTACTCTAGCACAAAGGAATCATATTCTAGCAGCTGAGGAACTAGGTTGTTTATAGCTATGGGTAAATTGAAGTGATATACGCCTAGATCATTGGTAGAGTTTATATACCAGGAGACTGGAGTTAGCTGAAGAGATATAGATGACGTCAGGGTGATGGAAGACTTTTCTTTTGTTACGGTGCCTGGTTCACAAGCCGAAATAATAATAAGAAAATTCCAAGCTAAAAAACAAGATTGAAAATCTATTGTAAGCAGAGCAAAGGAATCAAGTACTGCGCCATCAAGAGATAGTTATGATAATAAGAGATCTTACGGTAAATCTTATTCTAGAGATTCTTGATCTTCAGGATACCAATGAAGAAGTAAATATTGAAAATCAGGGGGCAGTGAGGATAAAAAGTATTCTAGTGGAGCTTCCGATAAAAAATACTCTAAGTATTGATCGTCTGATAAAAAATATTCCAAAAAGTATTAAATATTGCTAATAACAGTATATTTGACTGGGATATATTCAGATTCTGAGACTTCTTTAATGATATCTTTTTCCCCTTGCTTAATCTCAGGAAATCATTATTATAACTGTAATATTAGGTACGATAACTTAATAGAATTTTAGTTTTTTTTTGTCAATTAGTATGCAAACAGGTAAAATTAAGAGATGGATCGAAGAGAAAAATTTTGGGTTTATAGAAGCTGCTGACGGAGAATTCTTTTTTCATATCAAAGGATGTGAACAAGGGTTTCAACCAAGAGAAGGATTGGAAGTTACATTTGAACTTGGTAAAAGTGAAGTAACTGGTAGAACGCAAGCTCAACAAGTTAACGCAGCATAATCTGCTTAATAACTTTTCTTCAGATATAAAAAAAACTCGCTTAGGCGGGTTTTTTTTGTTGAATTGAATTATCTTATCCTAAATATTCCCAAACTCGATCTTGTGGTCATTTTGGTCATCACTCATCTCCTGCATGGCATATGGGACATGAAAAAAAGGTTGATCACATATCTATAAATTTCTGCTGTATTTCTATAACCAATCCACAAACTATACATTTATATTTTCAAACAGCAGGAATTTTTTCACTTGCTTTGAATTTTGATCAGGATTCTACCATTTTTATTTGGTTAAGATATAAATATAGTATTAATATGAATAATTTTTAAATAGTCCAGTTCAGTATTTTTTTGTTAAAACAAAAATTACTCCCTAAAGAGTAACCTTGCAAATGTGAGAAATAATTATTCTGCAACTACCTCTTCTTCAGCTGCTGCTTCAGGAGTATCTGTAACTACTACTTCTTCAGTTGTTTCAGGAGTATCTGTAACTACTACTTCTTCAGTTGTTTCTTCTGTCATGATATTTCTATTTAGTAAATAAAAGGTTTCTCGTACCATATTTTGGATACTGAGATGAGTGTAAGAAAACAATAGTGAATAGCCATACCTTATTGGAATTGACAATTGGTCTATAATTATTGACAAATATTGTTTAATGTTTATAATATATTTACGGTTGAATGAAAGATTTTTATGAAAGTATAGAAGAATAATGCGTTGATGAAAGAGCATAATAAATAAACATGAAGATCTAATATATAAAGATAAATTTTTTTCTGCGTTACAAGAATATGGTGAAATAGAAGAGACAAGAGAATTTGATGTGAGTATAAATGGCAAAAGAAGAAAATATTTTATAGTCACAACAAACCAGACCAATATAAATCTTGTTTATGCTCTTAAAGAGCAAGTATGATACAGCTTTTTCTTTTTTGAAGGTCCCAAGTTTCAAGCATATTCTCCTTTAGAAAAGTGGAAAAAAGAGATTTATTATAGGATAAAAGAGTTGGATGACCCCTGATTTTTTTTGAGTTTGTTTCATGAAGTTTCTCATTTCCCGCTTGAGGATCAAAAAAATGATCCAAAAAAAGAAAAAGAATGCCGACTTAAGGCAATATGATTAGCTAAGGCGTTAAAAACAAATTATAATATATGTTTTTTAGCTGGATTTAAAAACCATGAAAGTGTCTATGATTATACTAGAAAATTCATTAGAACATACGAGAGAAAGTTTATTAAATAGCATGAATAGAACTTAGCTACTGATAACTTTTATTCCATATTAAATATCATAAAATTTTTATGTGAGAAAATTTGACAAAATGCCTTAAAGATTTATAATTGTTGAAAGATTTTACATCAAGCTTTTTGAATTGGCATGAAAATGAAAAGAATTTTATCAAGATTTATAACTATAACCATAATAGTCGGTATCGTGGCGTATGCCAGAGTCTTTGCTAATACGGCGGTTATGGACCCAAGCTTTGATACTGGATTGCCAGTAGGTTTTAATACTACGGTTTATACTATAGCAAAACAGAGCGATGGTAAGATTATAGTTTGATGAGATTTTACAAATTACAAATGATCCCCCTCTAACAGACTTGTGCGTTTAAATAGTGATTGAAGTAAAGATTTTTCTTTTAATATATGAAGTTGATTTATTGGAATTATGGGGGGCGTTAAATCATTGGCAATACAGAGCGACGGTAAAATTCTAGTCTGATGAGATTTTATAAATTATCAATGATCAGTCGCAAAAAGTATAATACGTTTAAATAGTGATTGAAGTAAAGATAATTCTTTTAATGTGTGAGGTTGATTTAATGCTTTTAATTATGTTTATACAATAGTCATACAAAGCGATTGAAAGATATTAGCCTGATGAGATTTTACAACATATAGTTGAACTACAATAAACAGGCTTATTCGTTTAAATAGTGATGGCACTAGAGATACCAATTTTAATATCTGAAGCTGATTTGATATCGCAGTTAGAAAGCTAGTAGTACAAAGCGATGGAAAAATTATAGTTTGATGAGATTTTAGAACATATAGCTGAATGATTGCAAATGGGATTGTGCGTTTAAATAGTGATTGAAGTAAAGATACAAATTTCGATGCTTGAAGTTGATTTAATTATAATGTCTATACTATAACGTTACAGAGCGATGGTAAAATTTTAGCTTGAGGAAATTTCAACACATACAATTGATTGTCGGCAAAAAGAGTTATACGTTTAAATACAGATGGGACAAAAGATACATCATTGGATGTTTCAAACAATTCGTTTAATTCTCCAGTAAGAGATATAGCCATACAAAGTGATGGGAAAATTATAGTTTGATGAGAATTTACAACTTATCAATTGGTAGATATAAACAGGATTGTGCGTCTAAACTCAAATGGAACAATAGATAATTCTTTTGCTACCTGAGAGTGATTCGATTCTTACGTATATGCTATATCAATACAGAGTGGCAATAAAATTATGGCATGAGGCAGCTTTTCCAATTATCAATGATTATCAGCTAATAGAACCATACGTATAAACGCTGACTGAACAAAAGACTCTTCTTTTGATATCTGAAACGGACTAAATTGGAATGTGCGAACTACAGTGGTGCAAAGTGATGATAAGGTTTTGATCTGATGAAATTTTACAAATTATAGTTGAATAGTAGCCAATAGAATACTCCGTCTAAACTCAAATGGGACTAGAGACAATTCTTTTAATGTTTGAAATTGATTCAATAACGCTGTTTATACTTTAGCAAAGCAGAGCGATGGAAAAATTATAGTTTGATGAGATTTTTCAACATATAGTTGATTTACATCAAACAAAATTATACGTTTAAATCCTAGTGGCACAAGAGATACTATAGTCCATGGAGGTCCAATTAACTCCCTGAATTCGTCCTTTATCCGTTCTGTTGTTTTGCAGACTGGCATATTCAACAAATCCTTGTTGTAGAATGCTGAGTAATGTTTAAGCCAAACTTTTTT
>CAJAPL010000007.1 GCA_903943625.1 uncultured bacterium | reverse complement strand
TCAACCATTTACAAAAATAACTGCATCCAAGGATTCTACTTGTTTTGCGACTTTTTTTGCAACAATTCATAGATCTCTCTCATCAGAATTGATTTTTTCATCAATCAATATATTTCATTTATAAAGAGGTTTAAGTGTTTGAAAAAAGTCTACAGCATAGTCTGTATTTTCATATAATACTGCTATGTTTTTTGATCATTTGTCGTTGAGGTAATCTGCAATCAAATGAGCTTGATTGATATCTGAGTAAAATCTCCAAATTCACTCTCAGAGTTTGCTTATTGCTGGAGCACTAGAAGCTGCTGAAAGCATAGGAATTTTATAAGCCTGAGCTACTTTAGCAGCAGCAAGCGTTTCTGCTGAGCAAACTCATCCAAGTATCATATCTACTTTATCTACTGAGATAAGCTTTTGAGCTGCAGATGTGGAATCTTTCCCATTACATTTACCATCTTCGTAAATAAGCTCAATATTGTAATCTTTCATTTTCCCTTGCTGTTTCATCTTTTCAAGAGTAAATTTATAGGCATTTACAGCATCTTCTCAGTATACTGCAGCTGGTCATGACAAGGGAGCTATTACTCACACCTTTACTGTTGTTTTTGTGTCTGTTTTTGTTTGTGTAGATGTATTTGTACATCATGCAAGAGTGGATAATAAAACTATACCACTTAATAGAATTGAAATTGTCTTTTTCATGTTAAGCTTTTTTAGCTGATAAAAGTTTATTGACATTTTTTAAAACGATTGCATAATAAAAAATAGCATCTTCTTTTCAATGCTATTGTTTCATAAAGTGTAGTAGAATATTTTCTACATTTGAGAATTATTTCTCTCGGTATCATTTTATCTTCTGGATTCCTTCTTTAGCGGCTACTAGTGAAAACTTTTCACCTTCGACTGGATCTACGTACGAAGAACTAGACTTGGCTGCTAATATGATATCTTCTCCATTTGTGGTTTGTAATTTGATGAAATGATAATAATTATAATTGTGGTAATCATAGTATGTTCAGATATCTTCTTTTTTAAATCATCACGATCATAATAGTTGTCATGACTGATACTTGTCTTTGAGATTTAATCATGTAGAATTTGTGTCTATACGATCTCACATAATTTGATGTGAAGTAATCCAAAGATTTCATTTGATTGATATTGTGTTTTGAAAATCCGATTTGTATTGTAAAAAGTGATTGTAAGGTGTTGGGTCGATTCAAGATGATGGCAGCAATCAAGCATTATTTGGAACTAGGGTGTTGATTACAAAATCGTTTAATCCCATGATACTTCGGTCTAATGGGAGTTTAAAAAATCTTTCTATATTCCTTTTGGGTACAATCTTTCCGTCAGGGGTTTGTTCTAAATTATATATGCGCAATAATTCATTTATTATAAGTGACCTAATAAATTCCATATTTTTTGGCGTTCCATATACTTCACAGAAAAAATTATACATCATTTCAGTTGTGTTTTCCAAATATTCTTTCTTTTTCTCGTAATCTTCTCAATAATCATATTTTGTATTTACGCCGTAGAAATATATTGATGTCGCGTCTAGAGCGCTCTTTATAACAGCTTCTTCAAGTTTTTTTTGATCTGCATCTTGTTTGGATTTAAATATTTTATATCATCAGAATCATCAAACTAAAATAGAAAATAGCATGAGAGCTGTAATAGACATCGTCATTTGCATTCTAGAAAGAATTTGTTTTTTATCGACCGTTTCTCTAATGTTTTTGGTACTAATATATAATCTATCAAATATCAATCCCGGATTAGTTTGTTT
>CAJAPL010000006.1 GCA_903943625.1 uncultured bacterium | reverse complement strand
CGGCCAAAGCCATTCCCAAAACCATTCCCAATGCCACTTGAAGAAACTCCATTCAGGAAGCCTCTTTAGAAAGTCGAATTTTGCCTTGCTAAGATTATACGCTTCTGTCTTTGGCAAGTCTTTTTCTCTTAGATGCCCGCGGCTATGGAAAGCATTGAATTGTTCTACATACTTTAGACTATCGGCAAGCACATAAACCGATGTGTTCTTTACATACTCGGATTCTTCGAATTCCTTGGCAAGGCCAAGAAGCCTGGTTGTCTCATTCATCTCAGTCAGAAGTCTTACCGTTTCTTTTTCAATTTCCCGGTACTGTGAAGCAAAGCCTTCCCAGGTGAGTTTGATCATCTTCTTCAAGAACCAACGAATAAGTACACATGTGAACAGGAAGATAATGAGTCTGACGGCCCATGGGAAATTGTATGCCCAAGGCAGAATGATTGCTGCGGCAAGTACCAAGAGATTCAAGGCAACTATGTAGGTTAAAATCCTTGTTGCTTTTTTTCTCCTGGCGTGAGTCTCTTGTTGAAACTCATTGATTTGATCTACGAAAGTTTTTGCCATAATTGATTGTTTAATTTTGTTATGTTTTAATACTCGATCAAATAAGTATATGCTATTTAATTTTGAACATATACAAATTGAACAATGCTCCAAACGGATTTTGAACACATGCGAATCGAAACATGCCCCAAAGGACGAATATAACAAATCCGATGACTGGTATGATGATGCTGAGCACGATGCATACCCAGAGCCATGGGATAAATACCCACACAGCACCTAGTATAATGATGTTTAGCAATATCGCATAAATCGCCCTTTTTTGTTCCCAGGTAATTAGTTCCCAGGGCCAGTTTTTTAACCAATTGATCTTTTGCTCCAACAAGATGAGCTCATCGACCTGGTCAAAAAGCAATTTTCTCAAAGATTCCAGGTCAGCATAGGCATTGAATTGTTTGCGTAAATCTGGGTCTGCTTTAATTTCGATAGCATTTGGGATTTTTATTAAGAACGACATGCCAAATGATTCTCCCATCAGGACATTTTCTGATGTTTTTTTCTTTTCGTCCTTGAGGGATTGATGTCTTTTCTCCAGCGACATGATTTGCTGACGGTCAAGGTTTTTATACATCCTTTGTGCGAGCCAGATAGAAAACAGGATGATAGCGAAGAAGACCGTCCCTATAAATGCGCTCATAAATACATGTTGATTTGGAAGCATCCCAAGAACGATAGCTATCATGACGTAAAGTATTACTAAAGAATAGAAATCCTTCCATATTCTTTTTTTCCTTTTGCTCCTTTTTTCTAAGACTTCCTCTTGGAAATCTGAGAGAGTTTGTTTTTGTGTCTGTTCCATGTGAGTTATGTTTTTTCTGGTTTGTTATTTACAAAAGTTTTTTTCATAATTAATTGTTTAATTTTGTTATGTTTTAATGCTCGAACAAATCGTCGTATCCCCTTGAATATTGCAAATATGCTGTTAGTGCCATCCCCCAAATAGCAAATATAATAAAGTCGACGATGAGGATAATGATACTAAGCACGATGCACAACCAGAGCCATGGGATAAATACCCATACAGAACCGATTACGATAATATTGAGCAGCATTGCAGTGATTGCAATTTTCCATCCACGAGCAATTAGTTCCCAGGGCCAGACTTTTAAACAGTCGATTTTCTGCTGGATGAGTAAGACTTCAGCGTCTTTTTCGGAAGCTAATTCTGCATAACGAGGAAGTCCGACCCACCACTGTGCTGATGCAATCTCAGGATGCTCCGCCAAAAGCTTCGGCCTGTTGTGGTAGCGTGTAGCTTCTTTTTCTGCCGCCTTCTTTTGGTTTTCGAGGGATTGGATTTGCCAAAGATCATGTTTCCGATAGCCGTTATTCATTGACCATATTGAGAACATGATAATGAAAAAGTAGATCGTTGTCCAAACGGAGTTCATCAAAATGTTTTCAGGATGACGTCCCCAAAGGAAGATGCTAAAGGCAAAGAAAATAACTGCTAAAACAGCAATTTTTTGCCAGATTTTCTTGAGCCCTATTTTCCTGTCTGCTAAGACTTCCTGTTGGAAATCTGAAAGCGTTTGTTTTTGTCTCTGTTCCATGTAAGTTATTTTTTTATGGGTTTGTTTTTGTTGTTTGTGATTTACTAGTTGTATTGTACCTCCATCGATATTCTATGGAGTAAGAGCCAATCCCATGGACTTGGGTCACGAAAGTACTGGATGGAATCCAATCTGTCTGCACACCATTCGGGATTATTATCGTCCTTGTTGTAAAAGTATGCAATAGAATCGTACTTTACAACGCAGAAGTTTTTGGAGGCATCATGTGGGTAATGTCTGTATTCAATGTACCTTACATCGTATCCAGTGGTCTTTAAGGAAGCGTTGAACACAAGACAATGCAGTGTGTATTGCCCCATGTTAACCTGGATCAAAGTATCCATGGCCTTTATTTTTTTGCCATCAAAGATGTTTGCATATGCCATGAAATCACGGTAAATCGTCATCTGATTAGTATTTGAGAGCGTTGAAAATAGATTTCCAAACGTGCTGGCAGATACCGAATCTACAGAAATCTGGACATGCCCAGTGAAAGCCCAATTGGATGAGGACAGCTCGATTTTTTGCAAATGGTCATACTTGCAGATACCTTTTGAAATGTCTTTAAGGATATGTACCCCTTCAGAATCAACCTGGGAAGGTTGAGGAAGTTTTATTGTTTCTTTTTTGTTTCCTGCCGAAATAAACAGGACAAGAAGAGCGAATCCGAAACCAATGATTAACTCTTGTTTTTTAATTTTGTTTTGTGTTTTCACCTTTGTTTTTTTTATATTACATTTGTGTTATTTAAACTTTTAGGAATCTCTTCGATTTGATCTAATGGAATAATTTGCATCAGGATTTCTACTAGGGCAAGGATATCTTCTAATACGCCCCATGTCGCATTTAATCCAATAATACCTACAATCACCAGGCCTATTCCTATTTGCGCGGTGAGAAGACATTTTAATTGAGTGGCTTTTTTGATGTACCAAAAGCCAGTCCCTACGCATAGTAGGAAGATTGTAAAAAGTTCAAGCATAGTTTTGTTGGTTTTATATTATTGTTTTTATGAATTTTTGGTTTTAGTTGTTTTTATGTATTTTCCGCCAAATGTCAATACTGAATTTTAAATAGAAAAGACCAGGCAAATATTGCCTGGCTTTCTCCGATCCTTAGTCGGTTTATAAGTTAATTGTAATGCATAATTACATGCGCCGTGTCTTTGTTGATATAGATACCACTGTGTTGTTTGATGATAAAGGTCGTTTTGACCTTCACGTCTGTTGCGGATTCTTTTGTTGTGGTCTCCAAGCCGCACTTTACTGCTACTTTTTTTCCGGTTAGCAGATTTACCATAGTATCCGGCAGCGTACTCTGTAAATAGTATAGAGCATTACCTCCGCTCTCTATACTAAACTTTGCACTATCTGGATTGTATCCTATGGAGCTAGGATTAACAATAGAAACATAGATATTACATAAGGCATTGTTTGAGATATTCATCCCTTGGCTGTAACAATTACCCGCAATAATAAAAAGAATTGAAATAATTAATAATCTCATATGCAAAATATTTGTTAGTGAATTTTTGTTTTTGGTTGGATTAGTGTTTAAATATTTTCGCATAAATGTCAAGTATACTTTTTTAATTACAATCACGTTTTTCTCGTTGTCTTTGTAATCAGATTTATTATAAGATTGGTGTTTTAAATCCTTATTATCAAAAATGAACCTGAAAGAAGAGTGGCAAAATCGCGGTCTAGTAAACCAATTTAGCGATGAAAAACTTTTTGATCTGTATAACAAAGGATGAGAAAAATTTTATATATGATTTGACCCCTCTGCTGATAGTCTACAGATATGAAATATGTTTGCTGTGATGGCGGCGATTCATCTGATGAAATATGGTAATAAATGTTATTTCCTTGTGTGAGGAGCCACAGGTATGATCTGAGATCCTAGCGGTAGAAGTGATGAGAGAAATTTTTTGACTGAAGAAAAACTCAGACACAATGAGCAATGTATTTACAAGCAGCTTGAAGTATTTCTTGAAAATATTAAAAAAAATTATGATATAAAATTTGACTATGAGATGGTAGATAATTATGACTTTTTCAAAGGCATGGACTACTTAAACTTTCTGCGTGAAGTAGGTAAATATATCACCGTAAATTATATGATAGCCAAAGAATCTATCAAAAAAAGAATAGAAGATCCTGAACAATCTATCACGTACGCAGAGATGAGCTATATGCTGATACAGTGATTTGATTTTTTTACACTATTCACAAAGCATGGTGTAAAGCTACAACTAGGCTGATCTGATCAACGATGAAATGTAACTACGTGAATGGAACTTATAAGAAAGAAAATAGATCAAGAATCATTTTGTATGACGATACCTATCATTACTGACGCTAGCTGAGCAAAATATGGTAAGTCAGCCGGGAATGCAGTACGAGTAGATAAGACCAAAAATAGTCCGTATTTTGTTTATCAGTTTTTTATGAATGCTGAAGATAGTTTAATATGAAAATTATTGAAAGTGTTTTCGTTGAAATCTGTCGAAGAGATAGATCAAATAGTAGCAAAGCATATGGAGAATCCTGGGATGAGATATTGACAAAAAGAGCTTGCAAGCTGGGTCGTAGAAGTATTGTTTGGAAAAGAGGCAGTCATACAAGCAGAGAAAATAAGCAAAGTATTGTTTGGATGAGAAGATATCATGGAAACCATAAAATGATTTGATAAGGATGATTTGGAGGCGTTGGCAGATGAAACTTGAAGCATAGAAATGAAAGAAAAAGAGATGAAAGTTTTGGACTTATTCACAGAATGTGGACTTACAAGTTCAAATGGAGATGCAAAAAAAATGATACAATCG
>CAJAPL010000005.1 GCA_903943625.1 uncultured bacterium | reverse complement strand
GTCATACAACAGCCTATAATGACTTGAAAAACCCACGCCACATCAAGTCTTCCAGATTACGATATTTACACAACATTCAAAATATGATTTGCATGTCTATGAGCCAACGCAAAGTTTTATGACATGTCATGAAATACAAAAGCAGTTGAGATAAGAGTAAGAGACCCAAATTTGATAGCTACTGGTATTACAAAAGTACGATACTCAATCGATTTAATAAATCGAAATGCTATGTGAACAGCTAATGTAGTTAATCATGTGGCATCGTTCAAAACAATCAATTCTGCATATTTTGCAATATGAAATGATAAGCCTATACGAGTGTTTACATGATGCATATCATCATGCGGTGGCGGTGGCATAACAATAGAAAAAGATGATTGTCCAGATTGAGATTATTCTGATAGTTATTATGATAGAGATTGCTGAGCTCCAGAGAGTCACGAAATAATTAATTATTGTTGAGTAGGAGAAACCGAGTATTCATACGAGGAAGTAGATGCATTCCAATATGCATATTGATTATGAATTACTACAATGTGTCCTATAGAAACAGCTCGTTTAGATTGATATATTCTCAGAAAAGAACTCGCAAAGATGATATCACAATTTGCCATCAAAGTTATATGACTATATCCAAACTTTTCTAAAACAGAATGTGATCGCTATAGAGATATCTGAAAAGAGTCTGAGGAGCTACAATTTTATATGAAACTTTCATGTAGATTATGACTGATGTGACTACATACAGATTGAATTACCGTTAAAGCTAATTTTGATCCAAATGATTATGTAGATAGGGCTCAGTTTGGAACAATCATGTCTAGACTCATATTCTGAGGTAAGTATAATTGAAATAGAGACAATCGATATATAGACCATCTCCAAGCATTGAAGAAATACAAGATTATGAAATATATAGATAATCCAGCTATGAAAGAACTCAGGTCATATGTTATGATTATGATGCAACGCGCTGACGAAAGTGGAATAATAAGAGAAATGCGCGCCGTCACAGACTTTATCAATTGAGCAAATAATTTATGGGAAATCAATCTATATAATCCGCCATCAGAATAAAATAATTTCTTATAGAATTTCCTTAATAGAATCATAGTATTGAATCACGCTCCTTTAATATCTGATATTAAAAAATGATTTATACTGTAAGCAAACAAGCCTGATTTTTATTGATTTTATTATTGCTCTTAAGTGGGTGTTCTACAAATCAATATAACAATATCCCACCACAGACACAGACATGAACAGATAGTTTAATCAATTTATCCGACTTTAGCATAGTCTCTCAACAAGCCATCAAAAGCCTAAAAGAAAAAGACATGGATACTTTATCTAAATTGATATGAAAAGATTGAGTGACTTTTTCAGCATATAACAATATAAATTCATGAGATAAAAAGTTTTCTCAAGATGAAATCAAAAACTGATTCTCAAACACAGAAATTATCAATCGATGAAATTATGATTGATCATGAGAACC
>CAJAPL010000004.1 GCA_903943625.1 uncultured bacterium | reverse complement strand
CCAATATTGGATAGTGAACTATTGATTTCATCTATAGCCTTTCTTCATACTCATTTCATAAGTAATAACTCTCATTTTTTCTTCTTTTCCAAGTCTTCCACATATAATATATTGTTTTTTATCAAAGCGTTTCTTGTCCTTTCGCTCAATGGCAATGCATCGATTGGCATTGTTTTGATATTTGTTTCTTCTGGTAATTTCTCTTTTTCGACCTTGAGATCTTCGTATTCTACCAAAACAGATCTATCAATATATACATCATCAAAGATGAATAATTTCGCGTAAGAAGCCAATACTTCTCAAGCAAACATCAATATTTCTTTTGGAGAAATTTTCTTGAATCATGATTTGATGTCTATTATCAATTTGTCTTTGGTCTTTCCTGTGAAGTCTTCTATAATTTCTTCTACATCGTATTTTATGTAGTCTATAAGTTTAAATTCATTGTCTATAAGTAGTAGATTTACATCTGATCATTCTTCTTTTTTCTCGCGAGTCCTAAGGTAATCTATGCTGTAATATCTGTATCATTTTTCTATTCTTATATCTATGTTTAATTCTGCTGATGGGTCTGTAATTTCAAATAAGACCGCATCTTCGTTTAGTAATTCTATTCATGCTGGTAATTTTATGCTATTTGCAAGACATTGACCAACTCACTTAAATCTCTGTGATACCCATTGTATGTCCTCAGCTTTTTCGTCTATTTGGAAGCGAAGTTTTTTGAAGTTTAGCATCATATCGATAACACTTTCTTTTACTCAATCTATTACATGGTACTCATGTGGTACTCCTTTGATTTTTAATCATGTGATGGCTCAACCAATGTTGTATGCCAATATAATCCTTCTAAGTGCATTTCCGAGCGTGTGCCCAAATCATCTTGGTAAATAAGCTAATTCAAATTTTGTTGTCTGATCATCCACATTTGTTGTGATGATTTTGGGTACTCAGATGAAGTTTTGTATGTCTAACATTGAGCGATTGAAAAAGAAATAAATATTATTTTTGTTGTTTTATGCTCTAGCGTAGTATTCGATAACCTTTATGATATCTGCTGGTACTGATATTTCTCAAAATCTTGGATCTTTCAATACTTCTATTTGATGTTTGTTTTTGTCAACTTTTATCCGAGATGGAACCTTTATATTGGCGTCTTTTGGTCAAACTTGTGTGTATAGTGAAGAATTATTTAATTTCTCTTTTAGTGTCACAACATCTCATTGTTTCAAAAAACTTGATGGAATATTGTGCTTTCTGCCATTAAGTAAGAAGTGTCAGTGAGTTACCATCTGTCTTGCTTGTGTAATGGTTTTTGCGATCCCTGATCTATAAACTATTGTGTCAGCTCTGCTTTCTAAGAATTGAAATAATGCCTCATCGTGGCTGATAGAGTTGTTCTTTGAGAATTTTGCAGCAGTTTTGGTAACTATATTCACAAATTGTTTTTCTGATAATCAGTAAAGTCTTTTAAGAAGTTGTTTGTTTCTTAATAATTTACCATACTCAGAGTATCTGTGCATGCTATTCCCATGTTGTCCTGGTAGAGCTCTATTCTTTTTTATATTATACTTTTCGGTTCCAAATATGTTTGCCTGCTCTCTCCTACATAATTTAAATTTGGGTCATGTATATCTCATAATATTATACAGTTTAAATTAAAATAAAATATGTTATTAAAACAAAGTTTTTATTAATTTCTTTTTGGTCTTTTACCTTTACAACCACCAAATTGTATAGGCGTCATCTCTTTTATATATTTGATATCTACCAATCAGATTTCATTTATCCCTTTAAATACTCAATCTCTAGCCATCCCTACTCATCTAAAAATCACTCAAATTTCTTTCAGTCATTGTCATTGAGCATCCTTCAATATTTTCTTTGTCAACATTTCTGCAGCATAAGGCGTGCTTTTTTTTGAGTTTTTATATCACATTGGTCATGTTCATGATCAAGAGATTTTATTTCACTGTTCATCTGTGAGAGTAACTACTGTATTATTGGTACTAGTATTTACGTGGAGGATTCCAGTTGTGATCTTTGTATCCTTCTTCTTTCACTTTGTTTTGGTTGCCATTTATTTGGAAAAACTATATAAAATTATTTTTTTAACACTGGTCTTACCTTGGATCTTCATAACAATTTTTTTGCTGTCTTGCCATGTTTCCTTGTTAACTGTCATCTTACGGGTAATCATAAATTATGTCTCATTCATCTGTAACATTTGATTTCTTTTAATCTCTTTATAGCAAAAGCTATTTCTCTTTTGAGATCATTTTCTAATACATGAGTTTTTAATTCGTCTAGAATCTTTTTTTGTTCTTCCTCAGAAATATCTTTTACTTTTTTCATGTAATTTATTTCGAGATTATCTAGAACCTTTCTAGATCTTTTCAAACCAACACCATAAATAGTTGTTAGACCTATCCATATTGATTTGTTTTCTGGGAGAACATGTCACATTAATCTGAACATATTTCTTAATAGATATTAATATAAAAAATTATCATTGCCTAGCTTTATGTCTAGGGTTTTTCTTACATGTAACGTACAATATGCCTTTTCTTTTTATTATCTGGCAGTATATACATCTTTTTTTTAGTGAAGTTTTTACTTTCATTGTATTTCATTTAGTTGAATAAACCTATTTTTTGTATTCATTGTACCTGTAAACTATGCGTCATTGTGTCATGTCATATTGATTTACATCTATTTTTACTCGATCTCATTCTATAACAGAGATGTGTGATTGTTTCATCTTTCCGGCCTTGTAGCACACGATTATCAAATCAGTGTCTTTGAGTTTTACTCTAAATTTTCATGCAGGTAAAACTTCAACAATTTCTCAATCTAATTGTAGTATGGTAGATTGGTCTTTAACCATTAGCTTGAATTTTGTTAATTTTTAAAGTGGTCTGTAGCGGCCTAAATCAAATATTTCTTTCATATCTATTTTTTCTTTTGAACTTAACAACTTTCACCTTTTTTCACTTTTTGGTTTCGATGATTTCTGCCAATACTTTTGCTTTTTCGATAGTAGGAGTCCCTACTTTTACGTCTTTTCATTCTTGATCAAAAGTAGCAATAACCTCTTGTATCTCTATTTTATCTCAAGGGTTTCACTCGATATTATCTACTGTTAATTCTAGTCATTCATTTACTATATATTGGTGTCATTTAAGACATATGACTGCATACATATTAATTTAGAATTTATAATTTAAAATTTTTTGGCTTTATACTATCTTTCATAGTTGCGCAAGAGTGTT
>CAJAPL010000003.1 GCA_903943625.1 uncultured bacterium | reverse complement strand
GTGTACTTATTCGTTGGTTCTTGAAGAAGATGATCAAACTCACCTGGGAAGGCTTTGCTTCACAGTACCGGGAAATTGAAAAAGAAACGGTAAGACTTCGGACTGAAGTGGATGAGATAACCAAGCTTCTTGGCCTTGCCAAGGAATTCGAAGAGTCCGAGTATGTAAAGAACACATCGGTTTATGTGCTTGCCGATAGTCCAAAGTATGTAGAACAATTCAATGCTTTCCATAGCCGCGGGCATCTAAGAGAAAAAGACTTGCCAAAGACAGAAGCATATAATCTGAGCAAGGCAAAATTCGACTTTCTAAAGAGGCTTCCTGAATGGAGTTTCTTCAAGTGGCATTGGGAATGGTTTTGGGAATGGCTTTGGCCGACCGTTATCATCATTGTAGGCGTCATTGCAATCGTAGCCATCTGGTGGTTTATCCATCCGCTTTGGTTGCGTATCGTGCTCAGTGTTGTTGCGGTGATTGCTGACATTATTACACTCGCTATGAGGTGGATGTTCAAAAATAATCCACTGTAAGCAAATCAAATATTATTTTTACTGAAACCCTTCGCTTTTTTGGCTGGAGGGTTTCTTCGTTATTTGGCTTTTAATTTGAACCAAAATTTTTATAAAAAGCAGACCTACTTTAAATTTTTTCATCAAGAGATGATCAGTATTTACAAACAACATTTTGCAGATATATTACACAAACAAACCAAATTGCCTTTGGATGAAATTTTAGCCTTGATAGAAATCCCACCAGAAAATATACCTTGAGACCTAGCTTTCCCATGTTTTAGGATTTCCAAACAATTATCCAAAGCTCCAAATGATATTTCACAAGAACTAAGCGAAAAATTAAAATCAGAATTTTTTTCATCTTTTCAAAATTTATGAGCATATCTCAATGCGCATATAAACAAACAAAAATTTATCAACGATGTTTTATCTCAATGAATTTCTGAATCTTTAAAACACTGAAACAACACTAGGACTATCGTCGAATATATGAGTGCAAATCCAAATAAACCCCTACATATCTGACAAGCTAGAAATGTTTGTATCGGAGATTCTGTTAGGAGAATTTATTCCTACTGTGGATATGATGTGCATGCATTTGACTACTGAGATGATAGCTGAGTAAACGTATGATACAATCTTGTATGACACCTGTACTACAAAGTGCCTCGAGAAACAGATAAAAAATTTGATCACTATTGTGGAGAAGTTTATACCCAGATGAGAGCCAAAGAGGAGGATCCTGAATTTAAAAAATATCTTTCAGAATTATTGCTTCAGATAGAGGAGTGAAACGATCCTACGATTAATAGAGTCCATACAGAGTATGTGCAGAGATGTACTATCGAGCAGTTCAAGACTTGTCGGAGGATGAATGCACATTTTGATGTTGTCAATCGAGAAACAGATATTTTGCATCTCAAATTTTTTGCGGAAGCGATGGATCTACTCAGAGACAAATGATACATCAAGTTTATAGAGGAGTGAGATGCTAAGTGATGTCGAGTGATAGATTTATCTTCACTCCCAGAATATGCAAAAGAAGAAAAACAATACCAGATACTTATCAAGTCTGATGGAGTAGCAACATACGTAGCTAAAGATATCGCCTTTGCGATGCGAAAACTAGGTTATCTAAAAAAAGATTTCAAATACGATATATTTACTCACGACCCAGCTTGAGAAATCGTTTACACTACTCATACAGCTGATCATGACAAAAGAAAATGACATTTCTGAAATTACGACATATCTATTACCGTTATAGATAACAGACAAAGTGCTGCTCAAGACGTAGTCAAATCATCCCTCAAATTATTAGGATTTACAAATGATAGTAAACAATATTTACATTTGACTTACGGCGTAGTTTATCTTACCCCTCAGACGCTGCTTGATTCCTGATATAAATTAACTGAACAAGAAAAATCTGAAAAAAGATTACCATTTGCATCTAGAAAATGACGAACAGTTACTATCGACGAAATGATGGAGATACTGCATCAGAAAGCTTATCGAGAAACCAAGGCAAGACATCCAGAGGCTCTTGATATTTGGCTTGATGAAGTTTCAGAAAAAATCGCAATCTGATCACTTAGATTTTTTCTACTCAGAACTGATATATCCAAAGATATAATTTTTGATTTACGTGAAGCGCTTGATATGCAAGCTGAAAGCTGAGCTTACGTATTGTATGCATGAGCTAGGTTGAATAAGCTTTTGGATAATTCTCTCCATTGAAAAATTGATCCATCCAAGCACTGAGATCTTTTAACTGAAGACCTAGAATTTGATATCATCAAAAAGATTTCAGAATTTGATTGAGTTGTTTTACAATCACAAAAAGATCTAGCACCACATTTAATTTGCAGGTATTTACTAGACTTTTCCAAGCTATTAAATTCATATTACGCGAATATAAAAATACTTTCAGCTCCAGATGATATCAAAAACGCTAGGCTTTACCTAGTGGATCAATCACTCAAAACTCTCAAAAAAGCAATGAATTTAATCTGAATGCAATTCATCGATAAGATGTAATCCAGTGACCTCCTTTGGAAAAGGAGGGGGACCACGAATGTGGTGGAGGATTTAAATAATTAAAATAAATATTTCCCCATAACGTAACTAGCTCCCTGCAAAACACAGGGAGCTAGCTTGTAAATAAGTTTTTTTGAGTTTGTCAGATAGTGCTAATCAGTGAAACAAAAATCATGGAATTCTTTGGATCTCTTATTCAGGTCACGCCTGGCTTTCATAACTTTGTGCAGGAAAAGTTGCCCCAGTTTCTTTTTGCGGTCAGCTTCATTCTCTCCGATTGCTACGAACCAGTTAAATGTGGCTACTTCCGGTTGTACAAAGATTTCTGAGTTTACCCAGTACAAATCAATCAGTTCTGAGCCAGTTTTTTCAAACAGTGTTTTAGGATCTGTCATAAACTCCAGGACGACGAAGGGCAATGCCATTATGAACCAATATATAATGACTTTCCACAAATTTATCTCAGATACGGCTAAGAGTAAAATCCAGGATATCCCGATCACAATGGCGATAAATAAATTTATCACACCAATACGTCTTCCTTTCAATTTGCCAGGATTGTATTCCTCCTTATCTTCAGCTACCTTTATGTGTCTTGCCGAGAAATTCTTTATCGCAATCCATTGACTCCCCGAAAGAATAATAATCAGAATCAGTGTTAAGCCAAATATTACGATCTCTCTGAACAAAGAATACCTTTCGCAGTAACCAAATGCAGGCTCCCTGTTGCCATACGGGTCTTGTATGTACACAGGTGTTCTATCGCCGTCTTTGTAGAAGCTTTTCATATCCACCTTTGTAGGCAGATCAAGCTTGTAGATAGCGGGGATCGGCATTTCTCTCCAGATAAGAGGTATCACATTTCTGGTAAAAAAATCAGGATTTGTCAGCAATTCGGCATACATTGTGTCATACTCTGTCCCTTCGCGTTCAAATTTGGGGACGAGCATTGTACCAGCTCCATCGTTGAACATCCATTTTCTTTGTCTGAGGTCTGATTTGATCCGTTCTTTGTATTCCCCTACAATCTTGTTAAGATTTTGAGGATCTTGGGTTGCGCGATAAGCGTATTCACGAATCATCTCATCCTTGTGAAATGCAGACATAAAAGTACGTCTTAGCGGCCATCCATTACCGGATACTACGAGAATGGCAAAAAGGATTATTACGCCATATCCATGTGACCACCAGTGAAGGCTTTTTACTTTTTTGTTGAATTTTGCGTTCATTTTACTTCTTTGTTAGGTTAGTATTTGTTATTATTTGTAATGCATCTTATATACATTTACTACTAAAAGTCAATAGAAGTGAGCGCCAGTAAATATTGCAACTATACCACGCCGCTTTAGAAATCACTTGTCCACGAATGTGGGTAAACTTCTACACTTCGTTTCCTTTACAGGATAAATGAAATTTAAGTTTCTGCATCGGCTCTGCATAACTGAATCATTCAATAAAATATTTTTTTACTTATTTTATTGACGGTTCAGTATATTTACAAAAAAATAGCCATCGGCTATTCTTCTACTTCACAGACTATCTACAAAAGACCACAGGCTAGTCGATTATTTCTCCTCGATCTCACATTTTTACTCATGCCGCATTTGCTTCTTCCATATCTACATGAAAATCTAGTGCCGAGCTATCAGTAATCCTGACTAAGACATTGTCAAATATGAGTCATC
>CAJAPL010000002.1 GCA_903943625.1 uncultured bacterium | reverse complement strand
CCTACATACATAGATAGAAAACATGGAAGAGAAAAAGTTAATTATATGCATCTGGAGCTAAAAGAAACACTAGAGAAAGAGTATTGAAACGAAACAGTAATAGAAGAATGAAGAAAATTGGAAGAGGATCTCAAGCCCATCATGAACCTGACATATTGAATAGCGGTTTATCAGGAACAGTTAATTTTCCTTGTACAGGCAATGGCATGATTTTCACTAGCTGAAGCAGATATGCTCAGAAGATGAGTCGGTAAAAAGAAAAAAGATGTAATAGAAAAACTCAAAAAAGAATTTATAAAAAGATGTAAAGAATATAAAGAGTACAAAAAAGAGACATCACAATTTGTATATGAAAAAATGATCGAGCCAGCTGCTTTCTATTCTTTCAATAAATCACATTCTGTTTGTTATGCTATGATTGCTTATCAGACCGCATATCTCAAAGCCCACTATCCAGTAGAATTTTACGCGGCACTTATAAGATCTGTCGAAGAAGATACAGACGAGCTAAGCAATTACATCTATGAGACCCAACAACATTGAATAAATGTCCTATCCCCAAATATAAATTATTCATTCAATCACGTAGCTGCTATATGAAAAGATATCAGATTATGATTTTTCTGTATTAAATGATTGTGATTTGAGATATGAGAATCTTTTCAAGAGGAAAGGAAAAGAAACTGACAATTTGCAAGTCTAGAAGACTTTTTAAAAAGATGCCAGCCTGCCATAAACAAAAAATCTCTTGAATGATTGATCAAAGCCTGAGCTCTTGATGACTTCTATGATCGTTGAACCTTGCTACAAAATGCGGAATACATTTTGGATTGGACAAAATGATCTCAAAACTCCAACCAATGACTGTTTGGTATGGAAAATATGGTAACCAAGCTCGAATTTAAAAACAAAAAAGAAACCTCAATGATGGAAAAACTAATGATGGAACAGGAGGTTTTCAAAGCATTTGTTTCTGCAAATCCGCTAGACTGATTATATCCATATTTTAAAAGATTTTCATTTATATCACAGTTTCAAAATACAGAAAATTTTTGACCATTTATAATCACAGGCTATATAAACGAAATCCAAAGAGCAAAAAAGAAGTGATTTTTTATAAAAGTTGAAGATATTTCAGGCAAGATAGAAATATTTACAAAAGATGTTTTAGATTTCAAAAAATTCGATATACTAATAATCAGTTGATACAAATGAAAATCTACAAGTATAGATAAAATAATCAGGACCTCGCGTGACAGCCTAGTAAAACAAGCTTGAGAAAAATATGATCCAGAGATTACAGTTGTAAAAGCCAAATGAATGAGGGTTTGAGAAATGAAAAGAGCTTTTGAGGAGGGCAAAATGGAAAAGATTATCGAGACACCAATAGAGGAAACACAAGAAAAAGAGGACGATAGACTATCTTTTAAATTGCCAGATAAGATAGAAAAAATAAACGAAATGGTAGTTATTATAAACGAATATAAGTGAGATATAGAAGTCCAAATATGAAGCAAACAAGTATCACTCAATGAAGAATGATTACACAAAATCAGGGCCTTATTATTTAAAAATTAATTATTACTTTTTAGTTATTAGTTTTAAATATGCTTTCACAAATCCTAAAAGAATTCT
>CAJAPL010000001.1 GCA_903943625.1 uncultured bacterium | reverse complement strand
CGCTATTTTCAATGTTTTATAAATAATTTTGTCTATGCTGTTAAAAAATAATATTCTTAAAATATTACATAAATTTACTAAATATTTTGTTGGAGCCTGATTGTTTTTTTTATTTTATATGTTTTTATTGCGGGGGTTTACGGATATAGCTGGTATTAACTATTTATTGTCGGCTATATGTGCTTTTACGATAACTGCCATTGGATGATTTATTTTTCAAAAAAATGTAACTTTTAAAAATAAAAACAGACATAATATTAAACAAATGTCTCTGTTTACGATGTTTTTACTCATATGATTATGTTTTGATCTATCTTTTTTGAAGATTTGAGTATGATATTTATGATTCCATTATTTATATGTAGCTATCGTTAGTAAGGGGATCACTTTTTTACGGAATTTTATCATGAACTATTTTTTTACTTTCAAATAAATCTTATGGAAATAAAACAGAAACGATGACATAATTTAATCGGCATTAATGATAAAGACTTGCCCTGACTTAAGTTTAAGTATTTATATAATTTTATTAAAAGCAAAAAATGAAAAGTTCTAGAAGTGGGCTGCTGATCGTGAAAAAATCTACGTTCTTTATGATACTACACTAAAGGTTTACAGCTATATTGATTAGATATTGATAAAGATGCTATTGCTGAATGAGAAAAGCTTTACGGTAAATTTATAAATTTTTACTGTGCTTCTTGAGACAATATGCCTTTTAAAGAAAATTATTTTGATTATATCATAATCTCTGATTATTTAGAGCATGTATCCGATGATAATTTAGCAATATGCGAAATGCATAGAGTGCTAAAAAAATGATGATTTATTCATGCATTTATACCTTGTGAGTGACAGAAATTTGGTATTTATTGGATATTTAAGAAGATATTCTGATTCAACATTAAAAAGACTTGAGGACACACACAATTTTTCACGAAGCAATTAATTAAAAAAAAACTTAAAGCCCAATGATTCGTTATTAAGGACATAAAATATTCCTATCACGTCTTTTGACAGTTTATGGATTTCTTGTTGTACAGCCTATTGTTAAATAAGGCAATAGCAAGGCTACGACGGAATAAAAATAAATATTATAATGATAATAAAATTAGCAAATCTTGATTAGGAAGTATTGCTTTTAATTCATTATTATCAATTGCCAATTATATAGCTTATATAGAGTCATCTCTCTTTAAGAAAGTATCGTTTGGTGGAATGTGAATGCATTTAATTCTTAATAAAATAAAATAATCCCATGAAAAAGAAAATATTGTTTCTAAACTTCCCATGAAAAGCCCTTTATATCAGAGACTATTATTGTTCAAAAATATCTAAGGGCAATTATATCAATGCCCCTATAGATTTGGTTATGCAGTCTTGAGTTCTAAATACCTGAGAGTTTGACCTGCATCTAATAGATGGTATCGTAGAAAAAAAATCACCTGAGAAAATACTAAAAGAAATCAGGTTATATAATCCAGACATTATAATCTGATTAATATGATCTGCTTCCTTGGATGAAGATAAAATTTTTCTTAAAAGATTGTTAGAGCAAAACTACGAAGTTTTGCTAAGTTGAGACATATTAATTACAGAGGCAGATAAATTTATGTTGGAATTTCCCAAACTTAAGTGAGTGATAACAAATTTCATATGAAGATGAGTATATCATTATCTTAAATGAGAATACGATCAAATGGATGCCATCATTATAAGACAGTGATCTGAAATAAAAAGATACCCAGAGAAAAAAGACAGATTTTTTTCCGTAAATATACCAGCTCATAACTTGTTCATTAAAAAAAAATACAGAATGCCATTTGTCAGAAAATATCCGTTCGCGACCACAATAATGACTTATGGGTGTCCATTCAAATGCTCATTTTGCATTATGTCCAAGTTGGGGTATCAAGAAAGAACAGTAGAAGAAATGGTAACTGAATTAGACAAATTAAAAGAACTTTGAGTAAAAGAGATTCTATTCTTGGATCAAACTTTGTGAATCAATAGAATAAATTTCAAAAAACTTCTACATGTGATGATAGAGAAAAAATATAATTTCTGACGATTTTGATTTTCTCGCGTAGATGTGATGGACAAAGAAACGATGTTGCTTATGAAGAGGGCATGATGTCATACGATTCGATTTTGAGTAGAGTCTTGAAACGAATTTATACTAAAAACTTATGGTAAATGATATACCTTAGATATAATAAAAAGTTGAATTAAAACTGCTAAAGAAGCTTGAATGAATTTGCTATGAACATTTATATTGTGATTGCCAGAAGAAACATTTGCTATGGCAAAAGAAACAATAAAATTCTCAAAAGAACTAGGGTTGGACTTCGCATCTTTTAATTTTGCCGTGCCAAGATATGGTACAGACTTGCGCGCAGAAGCACAAGAAAAGTGATTGATTGACGATAGTATAGAAACCATGGACCAATCTGGGAATACGATAGTAATGTGATCTCGTCACATGACAATGCAGGAAATAGAAAAGATAAGGAAACTAGCAATTCGCGAATTCTATCTTAGACCGCAATATATAATAAGTAGAATTAGAAAAATCAAATCCCGAACGGAATTTAAAGAAAATGTTGCCAACGCTATCTTACTTTTCAAAAACACATTCTTTTAACAACAAACAATTTTATAATGAAACTATATGTCCCTGGTTTCTCCCTATTAACAACAGGGATGCTAAGATATTTAGACAGAATAATAGGGAAGCCAACCACTTTCATGTTTTTTCTACTAAAAAAGATTTTCAGAAGGAAAAGAAGGATAGAGGAGCTACAAAACAAAAAATTAAAGAAAATATTGATAATCAAACTACGATGAATAGGTAGTATCATATTAATGTCCTGAGCGATAAATAATCTAAAAAAAATATATCCTGATGCTAAAATACATTTCCTAACAAAAAAGTGATTACATAAAATATATGGTAACGAACTCTTTGATAAAACTTATTCTTTAAACACTTGATGAATAGTGAATGCGATAAAAGATTTCATAATAGTGCCATACATGTTACTAAAAGAAAAATATGATCTTATAATAGATTTTGAGGTCGTTTCATATTATACTGCAGCACTTACTTTCTTATTGAGGCCACAATATAGTATATGATACAAAATAATAGGAAAAACAAAAGATAAATTATATGATTTTAACTGCATATATCACGAGAGTAAACATATTACAGAGATTTTTGGCCTACCTCTCAAGCTTTTATGAAAAATTGACATAGATTATGATCTAATCCCACCAAACTATGCGACAAATGATGAAAACAAGGTATTTAACCAAATAGAAGATGTTAAAGACTACATAGCAATAAACGTTAACGCATCTGACCTTGCCTATGAAAGAAGACGGCCCGCGCCATATTACGCGGAAATAATAAACCATCTTTCAAAAAATTGAGAAAAAATATTACTAGTATGATCGAATACAGAAAAAACATACGTTGAAAGTATATACAACTCTTTAAGCAATAAAGATAATGTAATAAATATCGCTGGAGAATATACTCTAAGCCAGCTGTTTGTAATTATAAAGAACGTTAAATTGTTCATCACAAATGATTCCTGACCACTTCATATAGCAGTCGCTTACCAGACCCCCACAATTTCATTTTTTTGACCAGAGACTCCTATAATATATTGACCCAATTTTCACAAAGAAAAGCATCACGTATTTTTTCTTAATTTGTTTTGTAGCCCATGTATAAGCGTATTCAGGGATAAAAACTTTGTTTGTGAAAATCAAAATAAATGTATGTTTGGCATAACTCCCAAAGTGGTTTTAACTAAAATTTCTGAAATTTTATT